>JAGLKL010000020.1 GCA_023141075.1 Alphaproteobacteria bacterium | reverse complement strand
GATCTTGCAAAACTGGCAATGGAAAAAGCAAGTGCGCAAAGCGTGGAAGTGCACGTGGTTATCGGCGGAAAACGTTTACTTGTAAGGGTTGTGGAGACACCTGTTAAGGCAGGGAAAATGACGATTGGTGTGCTTGAGGATATTACGGAGCGCGAACATCTCCAGAAACAAAGCGAGAGTAATGAAGTCGCGATGCGTGCTTTGCTTGAGCAGATGCGCTCGGCTATCGGGATCCATAATGGGGATCATACGCTGGCGTTTTATAATTCTTCTTATGCACAGTTATGGGGGTTGAAAGAGGGGTGGCTTAATACCAAGCCAAAACTTGGCGATATCATTGAAAAGCTGCGTGAGACACGGCGTTTGCCGGAGCAAGCAGACTTTAAATCCTATAAAAAAGGTTGGCTGAACATGTTTACCGGCCTTATAGGTTCTTCGGAAGATATGCTCTATTTGCCCGACGGTTCGGTTCTTCGTATGCTGGTTGTGCCGCGCAAATCAGGCGGTCTGATGATGACCTTTGAGGATGTTACCAGCCGTTTGGAGTTGGAATCTTCGTATAATACCCTGATTGCTGTGCAAAAAGAGACTTTGGATAATCTGGAAGAAGCTGTTGTAGTTTATGGTGGAGATGGGCGTTTGAAGCTATGGAACCCGTCTTTTGCACGTATGTGGAGCTTTGATCCCGAGACACTGGACGGTGGGCCGCATATAACGCGTATTACTGATAAAGTTTCCAGCTTTTTTGAGCAAGAAGAGTGGGGTGAAATTCGTGAACAGATGATATCTCTGGCGCTTGAGCGTGATATGAATGACGGGCGTTTTATTCGGGACGATGATATTTTTATCGACTATGCGACAGTGCCGTTGCCTGATGGTGGTGTGTTAATTACGTATACTGATGTTACTGATACTGTACGTGTGGAAAAAGCGCTCTGGGAGAAAAATGAGGCGCTGGAAGCCGCAGAAAAGCTGAAAATTGATTTTCTTGCCAATGTTTCTTATCAACTGCGTACGCCTCTTAATGCGATTATGGGCTTTAATGAAATGCTTAGTAAGGAGTTCTTTAGTCCGCTTAATGATAAACAAAAGGAATATACTAGAGATATTCACGATGCCAGTGAGGTACTGCTTAGTCTGATTAACGATATTTTAGACCTTTCAACCATTGAAGCCGGGCAAATGGAGCTTAATTTTGAGGAAGTTTCCATTAAAGCGATGATGGAAAGTATTCGTGATCTGGTCGAAGAGTGGGCGCGTAAGCAGAATACTGAAATCAGCCTGAAATGTCCTGCGAATATTGGAAAAGCTGAAATAGATCAGACGCGTATGAAGCAGGTTATTATTAATCTTGTACGTAACGCTATATCGCACACTGATGAAGACGGAGTAATAGAACTTATTGCTGCACGTAGCAGTGACGAAGTGAAGATTATTGTTAAAGATAACGGTGTCGGTATTGATAAAAAGGATCAGGAACGGATTTTGCAGCCGTTTGAGCGTATTGATGTTGCGCAGCGAAACGACCGTGGCGCCGGATTAGGGCTTACTCTGGTAAATAATATAGTTTCTTTGCACAATGGGCGTTTTGAGTTGGAATCTGATTTTGGCAAAGGAACAACTGTCAGTTTATATCTTCCCCGGAAGCATCAATAAGTCGTTTTGCTTTACTTCCTGACAGCGTTACTTTACTTCTTACGTAGGTTAACTATGCTTCGTCGCTCGCTTGTGGCTGCGACAGGTGACTATAGCTTTTTTTCAGGCTAATGACAGGTTGCCCAGATTTTCCTGATTTCGACGCCGTCTTTCATAATTTTTTTGGAATGGACGATGACGTCTCCGGCTTCCACACTGGTTTTGCATGAGAAAACCGGGATGAGCGTGCGCAAGGTTATTTCTAACTGGCGATCCGGAAAAAATGGGCCGGTCGTACAAAATTCTGCAAAATCCTTGGCATAACCGGTTTCAGGATCAACTGTTCCTTTGGGTTCGAGGCGAAATGTGCCGTCATAATGAATTTTTTGTCCATCTTCTCTGGTAACGTAATCAGTAACAACACTGCCGAAAATGGTGTGATCGGCCTCATTGCGAATGTTAAAGCAAATCGGCTCAGACGTGATTTCCTGCGCATGAGCATGCCAGGGGAAAAGGGAAAAAAACAGGACTATTAGCGGTAAAAGCCTCATCCCCGCATTTTACCATTGCTCAGTGCTTTTCACAACGCTTCTTCTTCGTTATAAGTCAAAGGTATGAAAGAGGTCGTATTTGAATTAGTAAGCTTGAGCGAAGAAGAGACGGTTTCTTTTGCGCAAGTCTTTGCCAAAGAACTTGTAGCCGGTGATGTTGTGCTTTTGTATGGGGATCTCGGTATGGGAAAAACCGTGTTTGCCCGCGCACTTCTTCGTTGTTTGTGCGGGATTGCGGACATGGAAGTCCCAAGCCCGACATTTACGCTCGCTCAAAGCTATGACAGTGATCTGGGTTTGTTATGGCATTTTGATTTATACCGCTTGTGTGATTCTTCCGAAGTCTATGAAATTGGCTGGGAAGAGGCGTTAAGTGCGGGGGAAGGTGTTGCTTTGGTGGAATGGCCGGAACGTTTGGATTGTTTGTTGCCCGAGCAAGCGATCAGTGTTTACATATCCGCAGTTGATAATCAGCCTGATTCCCGGGCTATTAAGGTGACAAGATCATGAGAAAATCAGAAAATTCTTCCTATAAGGCGTTTATTTTGGCTGCAGGTTTTGGTACGCGGCTGCGCCCGATCACCGATCAAATTCCCAAGCCGCTGGTTGAGGTAAACGGGCGGAGTCTGCTTTGGCGTACGCTTGATAATCTTCGTTGCTATGGGACGCGGGAGGTGGTGGTCAATGCTCATTATTTGCCGGATAAAATAGAAGAACATGTAAAAGAGTATATGGATGAGCGCCCGGATATGAGTGTTTATGTTTCTATCGAAGACGAAATTCTGGACACTGGCGGGGGTGTTCTCCATGCACTGGATTTTTTTGATGAAGACGAACCGTTTTTTGTGATTGCCGGGGATAATCTTTGGGTTGATGAGGTTGGCGAAATTAGAAACGAAACGGAGGTTATCCACACGTACACCGGCGCTCTGGAACGTTTGGCGCAGAGGTGGCGTGGCGAAGAAATGGATATTTTTACGCTGATGCAGCCTGTTTCGCGCATGAATGTAACGAGAGGTGTAGGTGATTATGACTTACTAGGTGATGGGAAAGCACGGCGGAATCTTGATAAAACCGGTTCTCATATGTGGACGAATATCCGTCTTAACCATCCGCGCATATTCCAAGATATTGATAAGAAAACATTTTCTTTTCTTGATCTCATGGATGAGTGTGAGAAAAAAGGGCGGCTTTATGTGCTGGAACATGAGGGAGAATGGCACCATATTTCCAGCTCGGAGGATATGAGGGCTGTTGATGCGCATATTGTTGCACTTGAGACAACGGGAAAGGGCGGAAGATGACACAGAAGGCTGCAAAAACAGTCTATAATATTCCTGCATGGCAGCCGTTTGTTAAGACACTTGCTGCTTATTTATTGCAGCAAACTCAGGGAAACCCTCAGGAGTTGGTTCGCTACCGCTTATTATTGCCAACACGCCGCACATGCCGGGTGATGCGCGAAACGTTTTTGGCTTTGAATGAAGGAAAGGCGCTTCTATTGCCGCAAATGAGTGCGCTGGGGGACGTTGATGAAGACGAAATTTCCCTTATGATGTTTGGACAAGGAGATGATTTTCTGGATATTCCGGCGGCTATATCTCTTTTAAAGCGCCGGATTTTACTGGCCAGACTTATATGTGCCATGCCTGATTATGTGCAGGGAATGGAGCGTGCTCTGGGGCTTGCGCAGGCTTTAAGCCGTTTTATCGATCAGGTAATTGTTGAAGGTCTTGATTTTGCTGATCTGCATAAAATAGTTCCTGAGGAGTTTTCCGAACACTGGCAGATTACTTTGAAGTTTTTGCGCATAATAAGTGAGGAGTGGCCGAAGATTCTGGAAGAGAACAACGCTATAGATGCTGCCGAGCATCGCAATTTAATGCTTTTAGCTCTTGCAGATCACTGGCGAAGAACGCCTCCTAACGGGCCTGTGATTGCTGCCGGTTCCAGTGGTTCTATTCCTGCTGCTGCCGAATTGCTACGTACTATAAGCGAGATGAAAGAGGGAATGGTTATTTTGCCGGGGCTGGATCAGGATATGGATGATGAGGCTTGGCTGCACGTAAACGAGACTCATCCGCAGCACAGCTTGAAGGTTTTGCTGCAATGTTTCGGGATTGAACGAAAAAATGTGTGTGATCTTGAAATAGTTGAGAAAGACAAGTGCGGAGCGTTGCGTCATAAACTGGCTTCGGCGATGATGTTACCTGCACAAACAACGTCTCAATGGCAGGTTTTTGCAAAGAATAGCGACCTAAAGGCTATGATAAACGGGCTGGAGTATTATCAATGTACCACTCAAAGCGAGGAGGCCGGGCTGATCGCCATGATTATGCGTGAGGCTCTGGAAGATAAAACGCGCGTTTGTGCGCTGGTTACTCCTGATCGTGGTCTGGCACGCAGGGTAAAGGCTTTTTGCAGACGTTGGGAGATTGAGGTTGATGACTCAGCCGGTATTAATTTAGCGAATACTTCGCAGGGGAAACTTGCAATTTTGTGCCTTGAAGCTGCTAGACAGAATTTTGATCCGGTAGCTTTTTTATCGGTTCTGAAAAGTTCTTTGTGTCGTTTTGGGTATAGTAAAGAGGACGTATATCATTATACAAGTCTCATAGAAAAAACAGTGTTGCGGCAAGGCAAGGTTATAACTTCTCATTCATTATTGCGGGAAATGGTGCTGGCTGATGATATTCTTCCAAAAGGAGTCGGAAGTTTTATTGGCGCATTTTATGATGCGTTGGTTCCTCTGACAGATATTACCGAGGCCGGTGGTTTCGTTAATATGGAGCAGTGTCTGAAGGCGCATATAGAGGTGATTGAGGCTTTGACAAAGGAAGGGGGAGAGG
This sequence comes from Alphaproteobacteria bacterium, assembly GCA_023141075.1. Lineage (GTDB taxonomy): Bacteria > Pseudomonadota > Alphaproteobacteria > Micavibrionales > Micavibrionaceae > UBA1672. Next base: position 7,156 of record JAGLKL010000020.1, on the reverse strand, counting down.
ACAAAGAAATACCGGGTGTTTACTGGGCAGGCGATGCCGGGCAACATATTTCACAGTTTTTTGCACAACTGCTTGAGCATGCGCATTTGATGAAGGACGTATTGTATGAGGATTATATAAATATTGTTTCTACCTTAATGCGTGATGTTATATTGCGCGTGGCTTACGGCTTGCATCCGCGTTTGCTGATTTTGGGACAGATGGAATCCCGGTTGACAAAAGCCGACACAGTGATATTAGGTGGTTTGAATGAAGGTGTGTGGCCGCCGGAGGCGGGGCATGATCCGTGGATGTCGCGACCTATGCGCAGGGAATTCGGCTTGCCGTCGCAGGATCAAAAGGTGGGTTTTGCAGCACATGATTTTGTGCAGGGTTTTTGCAGTCCGCGCGTTGTGATGACTAGGGCGCAAAAGGTTGATGGAGCGCCGACATTGCCTTCGCGATGGCTGGACAGGCTGGAAACTATTTTGCAGGCAGGCAGTATGTCTCTGGAAGATTTGTCAAAAGGGCCGTATTTGGCATGGTTCCGTAAGCTTGATAATGTTCCGGCGCAAGCTTGCCAACGTCCGCGACCATGTCCGCCTTTAGCTGTCAGACCGGGAAAGATATCGGTGACAAAGGTTGATATTTGGCTGAAAGATCCGTATTCCATTTATGTTTACTATGTGCTTGGGTTGCGTAAGCTTCCTTCATTGCGTCAGGACAATGAAGCTGCACTTAAGGGAGCGTTATTGCATAGCATGCTGGATCGTTTCACCCGGTCATATCCGAAAGAGTTGCCAGAAGATGCCCAGAACGGTTTTTTAGTCATTGCCAAAGATATTATGGCGGAGGAAAGGCATAATGAAGATTTTGTGCAAGCATGGTGGCCGCGCCTTATGCAAATGGCGGACTGGATTGTGGACAATGAAACACGTTGGCGCGAAAAGGCAGAGTTTGTTGCAAGCGAGGTCAAAGGGAATATTGATCTGAATGTTGATGGAGAGCCGTTTAACCTGCACGGTATTGCGGATAGGATAGATCGTTTGGATAATGGCTGTTATGCGATTATTGATTATAAATCCGCCGGTACGTTTTCGGAGAATAAGCTTAAGGAGGCTGCGTTGTCGCAGTTGCCGCTGGAAGCACTGATTTTGCAAAATGGCGGGTTTGACGGGCGTGGGTTTGGGAAGAAAGATAACAAAAATGATATGAAACAGGAGGTTTCAATTACTGAAGGACAGGCCGGTTACCTTGGGTACTGGAAGATTAACGGTGCGCAAGAGGCCGGTCAGGTGGTTCGTATTGAGGGTGATATTTCCAAAACTATCGACGCAGCAAAGGAAGGGCTGGAAATTTTGGTGCGGACTTATCGTAACGAAGAGGTTCCTTATTACTGCATGCCGGATACAAGCCGGATGCTGCGTTATTATGATTATGAGCTTATTTCCCGCCTAAAAGAATGGAGCGTTACAGACAATCAGGGTGACAGTGCTACATATGAAAATGGAGCGGAGTGATATGGTTCAAAATGAGAATATAGATGAAATACCTAGATTTCAAACTGCAGATGATGCACAAAATCTTGCTTCTCATCCGCAAAAGAGTGCGTGGGTGAGCGCTTCTGCTGGAACGGGAAAAACAAAAGTTCTTACTGATAGAGTGCTCCGGTTGCTGTTACCACGGGAAAATGGGCAGGAGGGCACGCCTTTACAGCGTTTGGTGTGTCTGACTTATACTAAGGCGGCGGCCAATGAAATGGCTGTACGTATCACGAAAAGGCTTGGTTCCTGGGCAGTTATGGATGTTGATAATCCAGTTCGGGATAAATCATTACGGCACAGGTTGGAGAAACTTTTAGGTTATCCGCCGGAACGAACGCATATAGATGCGGCCAGACGTCTTTTTGCCGAGATTGTGGATAGCTCAGGCGGGCTGCAAATCATGACGATACACGCTTTTTGTCAGTCTGTTCTGGGGCGTTTTCCAATAGAGGCAGGGGTTCCGCCTGATTTTAAGGTCATAGATGAAGGGCAGGCAAATGAGTTTATGCGGCGGGCTCAAGCGCAAATGATTAATAAAGCCAGAGAGTCGGAGCAAAGCGGCTCTCCTCTTTCCGAGGCTTTTTATAATCTGAGTATTGCTCTTGGTTCCGAGAGTTTTGTTGCTCAAATTTCTGAAATGAGTAAAGAAAGAAACCAGATCTCCGGGTTGCTGCGGAAATACCACAATGTGGAAGGGATATATTCCGGGCTGTGCGGCTTTTACGGTATTGTGCAGGGAGAAAAAGCTGAAGGTCTTGTTAAGGAATTCTGTGAAGAAGGGCAATTTGATCGAGAAGGATTGAGAGAGGCCGCAGAAACGTTTATTGAGGCTGGAGGGAAGCTTGCGCCGCAGCGTGCTGTTTATATTCTAGATTGGATTGTTGCACGGCAGGAAGATCGAGTGGAAGATTTTTCGCTGTATCGAAAAGCTTTTCTTACGATGAAAGATACAGTTCACAAAAAGGCATTTCCTCCGGCAGCAATTAATAAAACACGTCCGCATGTTAGCGATATTCTGCATAAGGAAGCAGAGCGTATTATAGAACTTATCGATACGATTAAATGCGTACACAGTGCACAAATGACACGCGATATTTTTTATGTCGCACAGGAGGTCTTGAACAACTATGAGCACTTAAAGCAAAAAGAAGGTTGTCTGGATTATGCTGATTTAATCAGCCGTACAATGAAGTTGTTAACAGGGTGTACCGATGCATTTGAAAATCTGAATGATGATGCGCGTGCACAGGTATTGTCTTGGGTACTTTATAAACTCGATCAGGGTATCGACCATATTTTGATCGATGAGGCACAGGATACTAATCCGGAACAATGGAAAATTATCGAAACTCTCAGTGATGATTTTTTTAGCGGGGAGGGATCTCGTGAAGATGTCGTGCGTACGTATTTTACAGTTGGGGATATTAAGCAATCGATTTATGGATTTCAAAGGGCAGCTCCAGATGAGTTTAAACGCATGGAAGGCGTGTTCGATAAAAAAATAAAACAGGCGGGGCAGATTAATAATATTGTTCCTCTGGATATATCATTCCGTTCGACTGAAAGCATATTGAGAGTGGTCGATAATGTTTTTACAGATGAAATATCGTGTAGGGCGTTGGGAGAAACTAATATTCACCATCGTGCTTATAGAGAAGGCCAGGAAGGAACTGTAGAACTCTGGCCTATTTTTGAGAGCCTTAAGCCTGAGAAACTGTCTCCTTGGGAGCCGATGGTTCAGGTTCAGACGCATGACTTTGGTGCTGAAACGATGGCGCGTTTTATTGCTGAAAAAATTAAAAACTGGACGTCTGGTAATGAAATTATAAAGAGCCGTGACAGGTCGTTAGAACCGGGAGATATTATGATTCTTGTCCGCTCGCGTACCGGTATTGTGGAGCACCTAATTCGCGCCTTGAAGATGAGAGGTGTTCCGGTGATCGGTGCAGATCGTATGATCGTGTCAGATCAACTCGCGGTTCAGGATTTGATTGCTTTGGCACGGTTTTGTCTTCTTCCAGAGGATGATTTAACGCTTGCAGAAGTATTAAAATCTCCCTTTATAGGGTACAGCGAGGACGATATATTTGCTCTATCCTATAGAAGGGCGGGTACGTTATGGCAAGAATTGTGTAACCCGGATTGGGGTCGGCTAGAGGGACTTGGTGAAGAGATAATCTTGCCTGATGAGGATAAAAGGAGAAGCGTACAACAGTATTTGTCTCGAATGGCAGGACGGGTTCGTATGTTCAATAGCTATGAATTCTTTTCTATAATTTTGAGCGAAAAATGTCCGGCTGATTCCTATTCGGGCATGCGGGCAATGTGTAGACGGCTTGGAGAAGAGGCATTTGATCCTATAGATGAATTGTTAAATATGGCCTTGGATTTTACGTACGATCATGCCGACCACATACAGAAATTTCTTGATGAACAAGATAGAGTCCGTAAAGAAATAAAACGAGAAATGGAAGAGGCAGAAAACAAGGTGCGAATTATGACTATCCATGGAGCGAAAGGACTGCAAGCACCGGTTGTTATTTTGCCGGATACAATGCAAAAAAGGAAGCGACAAAATCGAGACAATGTGCTCTGGCCGGCGAAAACAGGATTGGGTGTTCCGTTATATGCATCGAATGTTAATGCTATGCCTGAGGTGTACGCGTTTTATAAAAATGAAAGATTATGCGTAGAGGAAGAAGAGCAGAACCGGCTTCTTTATGTTGCCATGACCAGAGCTGCGGACAGATTATATGTCACGGGTTATACCGGTGCAACGGGATCAAAAGAGGGGGGGTGGTATGAAAAAATACAGGCAGCGATGGAAAAAGATGAATTGGTGCAGCATATAAATATTCCAGAAGGTGAAGTGCTTCGAATTGAAAATCCGCAAACAAAAAAGCCCGATAAAGTTGAAGGAAAAAGGAGAGCAGAGATTATTGTGCCGGAATTTGAACCTTGGGTTTTTGAAAAGCCTGAGTCCGAACCTGTTCCTCCAAAACCTCTTGTGCCTTCACGTCCTTCACAAGAGGAGGAAAAGCAGGATCGCAGTTTGTCTCCATTAGTGACAGCGCACAATAAACGGTTTTTGCGCGGGAATGTTACGCATAAATTGCTGGAGTTCTTGCCTGATTATCCACAAGAGAAGCACAAGGAAATTGCAGAGGGTTTTGTAAACAAGAACGAAGGCGAATTATCACAGGATGTGCGCGAGAGCATTGTAGAGGAAGTTTGTGCCATATTAAGCCACCCGGAATATAAGGATTTTTTCAGGCATGGCTCTATGGCGGAAGTTCCCGTTACTGCGTTGATGCCGGATGGAAAAGTTATTAGCGGACAAATAGATCGTTTGGTTATTAGCGAGAAGGATATCTGGATTGTCGATTATAAAACCAACCGCCCCTCTCCTCGCGAAAAGGAAGCTGTTCCAAAAATCTACCGTGATCAGCTTAAAGCTTACCGGGACGTTGTGCAAAAAATTTATCCTAAGCACAGCATTCATTGTGCACTTCTTTGGACGGATGTACCGCGCTTGATGAGGGTGGATGTGTGAATAGTGCAAAAAAAGACTGCCTTAATGGCGAATTTTTTTAATCTAATGATTTCTGTAATTTTTGGAAAAGTTACAAATTGCCTTCGATCCAAGAAATGAGTTGTGCTTTTGGCAGACCGCCGACACGTGTGTCAATAACTTTGCCCTCTTTGAATATCATCAAAGTCGGAACACCGCGTAATCCGAATTTACCGGGAGTCACAGGTGCTTCGTCAATATCAACTTTGACAATTTTAACTTTTTCTTGCATCTCAACGGCTATTTCTTCTACGACCGGCATTAAAGCTCGGCACGGGCCGCACCATTCTGCCCAGAAATCAACCAGAACCGGGCCGTCTGCATTAATTACTTCTTGTTCAAAATTTGTATCATTAACGGTCTCAATAGACATCTATGTCCCCTTATTTTTAATACCAACACAACAATTATACTATTTTACTATGGAGATCAGAGAGTTCATAAGTCAAGCGGATTCTCATATCTCCAGCGAATATTAGTAATTAATAATCCTTTGTGGTCGGCTGTTTGGTTACGCGCCGATCTTACGTTTAACATTGTTTTGCGAATCAAGAAGTAAAATTGTCGGCTCGAATGATTTGGCTTCTTTTTCATCTACTTGCGCGTAAGCACATATAATCACCAGATCACCTTTTTTAACGAGATGAGCCGCCGCGCCGTTAATACAGATTTCGCCGCTGCCGCGTTTGCCTTCAATGACATATGTCGTCAGGCGGTTGCCGTTGGTGATATTGAGAACGTCGACTTGCTCATATATAATTAGTCCCGTCTTATCAATCAAGTCGCGGTCAATCGTTATCGAACCTTCGTAATCCAGATCGGCCTTTGTTACCGTAGCCCGGTGAAGTTTGCATTTGAGCATGTTCAAAATCATGGCTTTACTTCTTTTATATTCAATGTGTAATCTGCGCTAAGGTGTTAATTACATGGTCGGACTCTAGGGTTTAAACCCTAGTCAAGAAGAACATAGAAATCAAAGGAAATTATTAATGAGTGAATATGATAGTAACAACGTCTTCGCCAAAATTTTAAGGGGCGAGATTCCATGCGACAAGGTGTATGAGGATGAATATGTCTTGGCATTTAACGATATAGCTCCGCAAGCGCCGATCCATATTTTGGTTATTCCGAAAGGGTCTTATATGTCGATAGATGATTTTGGTACAGGCGCAAGCCCTGAAGAGGTCAAGGCTTTTTTTGCAGCAATATCAAAAATAGCGCATGAAAAAGGTGTAGCGAAAACCGGGTTTCGTTGTATCGCCAATACAGAGAATGACGGAGGGCAGGAAGTGCCGCATTTTCATATGCATATTCTCGGTGGGGCTTATGTTGGCCCTATGGTGTCCAAGTAATTTGAGGATGTTGTGCGGTTGCCGGGGAAGAGGATAATGTTGTCTCCGTAAGTGCTGTATTGTGCAGCAATAACGGTGTTCGTTACTGTAGTAGAAGCGGAAACCTCATTCACTTTTCTGAGCATTTCGGCCTGATGCATTGTGATAATCTCATCAATTATCATAAGCTGACTTTGCAGTTGTGCGTCGAGTATTTCCAAAATGCCGGTGACGCAGGGTGATGTGATTTCATAGGAAAGTTTGCACAAAGCCAAAAGGTCTAGGAAAGATTCCAGATCTTCGGCTATGTCATCAAGCATTTCAATTTGTGAAGCACTCCAAAGCTTCGGGTTTTCTTGAGCTAGGTCGTCGCGGGCTGAGTAACGCTCGATCAGGCGCTCACACTCCATATGCAAAAATGCCATGTCAGAGGGATGAACATTACCAATATCTGCGATCTCTTTCATAACAAAAGCACCACATAATAGAGCATCTTCTATAGAAAACTCACTGAGCATAGTGTGCAGGGCATAATGCTCATCGTCGCTTGGCAGCAAGTCGGCGGTTAATAGCTCGCGCACGATCAAAGGCATTTGTAATCTGTTTTTTAATAGTGCCAGTTGTTGATCATTTTGAGACATTGCTTTGTTCCTTATGGCCGTTATCTATCTCTTGTCTTAACGGGTAAAGTTAAAGAAAGCGTTAATGTATAGTAGTTCCACTTAAGAATA
>JAGLKL010000002.1 GCA_023141075.1 Alphaproteobacteria bacterium | reverse complement strand
GCAAAATCCACACCTTTATGCATTTTACTATATCCCAAAATAGGATGCACGCGCATACCGTAACCGGAAGATATCCGTGCACCGTCCACCGGGGTTTTCATCAAAAGCTGCCTCAGACTGGTTCCATCTTCATGAAAAAAATCGACCCCTCTGTTTTTTCGCTCAAAACGATAGATAGGAATATCGGTTTTATTGACGTTCAAACTGGCAAAAAGCAAATTCCCGTAATGAGAAAACTCGCCATCTTCGGTTTCATAGGTTTCATAAAGGATTTCCACCGTATCACCTTTGCGAATATCACGCTGGAAGTCGACTTCATAGGAATAAAGCCGGATCATCTCTGCAATCAACGAAGCCGGTATCCCAGCACGCGCTGCCGAGGCATAGAGTGAGCTGTCAATCGTACTTTTGGCAGCTTTAAACTTCAACACAACTTCTTTTTGGATTAAGTCGGCTTTAAAACGCTCATGTTCGTCCTTATAAACCGAAAGCGCCTTGATCGGGTTGATCTTCATATCAAAATGCGTAAGTGTAGATCCTTCACCTGACCTCTCTGTTTTAATGGCAATCGCCTGACCGGGCTTAACCAATCTGGGATTATAGTACTCACTCATGGCTTTTACCGCACGATACGCTTCCGCCGCACTAACTCCGGCATCTTGCAGTACACCGGAAATAGTATCCCCGGCACCGATTTTCAGGATTTTCTCTTGAATTCCCGGCTTTTCCATCCCATCAACCAGCACTGACAAAGCCTCTTCAGTATAGTTTCCCTCTTCGACTTGCACATCAACTCCATTCAAAGAAGCCAGAACCATGACATTATCTTCGCTCGCTCCTTCATATACCCGCTCGGAACGCGACAACCCGTATTCGGAAAATGAAAATGCGAAAGAACCACCCACAGAGATGAATAACTGAGCCATTATAAATAATGCTAACACACCGCCAACAGCGGCATAACGCATACGCAACTTGTTCGAACGCGTAAAGAAATATCTCTGACGAAGTCTGACATATCGGTGCAACTCAATTTTTTCCAGCAGCTTTTTAATAACTGTCAAATTCATATTTTAGCTTTCCAGAATCACAACCGACTAAGCCGCAATTATCAAAACAAACAAACCCAAATAACATATACCGGATATAAGCAAAAACCCCGGTATTTTCCCTTACTTATGGATTATATCATTAAAAAATTTAGATTTTGCTATCATAGTTATTTATTTTTTCCAAGCGTTTCGAAAAGTTTTCTTTCCCGCTTCTTTAATTATGGTCAATCAGTAGTTAGACCAAGCTCAAATAATATTGATTTTCAATGCGCTAGAATAACACTGTAAATTGCAAGAAAATTCGAAGAGGAAGCACTATAGCAATGCCCTTTATCCTCACCAAACCCAGCGCAGTATAACATGTTTTTCCATATTTGAAAAAATCTTTCTGTTTCTCGCCATTATAGTAGTTCTGTCCCACACAAAATGCGAAAAGTCACCCTTTTCGCATTTACTGACCCGGTTTACTCCTTACCGAATCCCACATTCTTTTGTGATTGCTTTATAGGCGCTCCCTGACCCCTTCAAACTATATGTATCCGTCGTAAGCGTGCCATACCGGGACGTTCCGCGCACCACCATATTTGAGCCTTTCCGAATTGCTTTTGCCAAACGTGCATCGGCCTTAGCATCCCGCGCCCAAGCAGTGTCCTCCTGAGTAAAAAGCATATAACGTTCGCCATCAATCGTTACTGCTGCGTCACTGCCATGCTTATATGTATAACCGGTAATATAGCTGAACACATCTTTGGTATTCTCAGCAGGACGGTGTGTTATCAAAGCGAATATTTCTCCCCTGTTCGTATATTTCCCTTCATCCTTAATAGGCTTGCTTACCATATAGCAAACCTTGTTGCCCTGTTCCATCAACACGTAAGACGTCCATGCACCGTACTTGCCGATTTCGTGTGGCTCTGCCGCTTGCCCCGGCGCAGCCCAAAGTCCGAATATTGCGCAAAAAACGAACAGATATATGTAACTTCTTCTAGCCATTATTAGTATTCCAAACTGCTTTTATTACATTTTAATAAGAAAAAATCGATTATTTACACTCCACTTTACAGAGTGTAAACAATGGCCAAAGCACTTCAAAACCTAAAATACGCTTCCTTGTATTTCATCCACAAAGTCTGACGATGAAACAAGGATGTAATACCAATTCGTATTCATTTTTTAAAATGATAATCGGTATAATAAAATAAAAAAACCCGCGTCTTGCGTCTAAGAAGCGGGTTCATTCAAATCGGAAACTACTATATGTCAAAGCTGAATTATTCGTTATAATTATACTCGCCCTCTTTCTCATCATCGAATGGGTCGCTGAGTTCTTCGTCATCAAAAGGGTTGTTAAATCCCTCAGCCTCTAAAACATCATCTGCCTCTTGCTCAATTAATTCATGGACAGAAAGCTTGTCCACCCCTGGCTCTGCGGCTTCCTGAACAGGCTCTTCTTCCTGCATTACATCCGCAGTTTCTTCAGTTTCTTCAGGGATTTCAAGGAGTTCAGGGAGTCCAATCAGCACACTATCTTTAACTTCTGTTTCAGTCTGTTCGGCCTCTTTCTCCGTCATAGTTTCAATAGTTTCAGAAGTCTGGTCAGATTCCTGCACATTAGTCTCTATAACCGCATTTTCCTGATCTTCCTCCATCATCTGCTCTTGTGTTTCTTCTTCAGCAGCAGGAGTAGCCTCTGCGGTTTCAGTAGTTTTTTCAGCATTTTCTTCTACAGACTTTGTCGCTTGGGCTGCGCTTTCTTTTTCTTGCGGAGCTTCCTCAGGCATCGGAGGCGGCTCAACACCCTCAACAGGAACAGGGGCTGATTTAGGAACCTCGTCCACATTTAACCTCGCGGGATCAAAAACCGGAGCATCATCAGTCGTCACAACTTTTCTTTTGACCTTTTGCGCTTCGGATTCCGACACATCACTAGGAATCTCTTGTTCTTTCAACCCGAGTGCTTCAGCAACTTCTTCATCCTGAATCGCCGATAATGCTTCCCCGGTAGGCAACTTATGCACATCAACCTTTGCTTTTTCGGATTTCTCTTCATTTAATTTTTTCTGATATTCTGCAGTTTCAGCCGCATAAATCATATCACGCGTCTTCTGGTATTCTCCAATCATCTTGGTGCGCGGCTTCGAAAACTCCTCACGGCGTTCATCAAGCTCCTTGCGATATTCTTTCACCCCTTCCCTATAGGCCAACTGCCGACCATATATATCATAGATATTTTGATTAGTTTTTCCGCCTAATCTACCTTTTGTCGCATCTCTAGCACCGGGAAGCATTGCAAGAGCCGCCCTGGCTTCCTCCAGAGTTGGAGCTTTAGGAATACCCTTTTCCTCAGAAATAACCTCATCTTGCACAGCCTGAATATCACTGTCTTCCTCATTATCAGAAGAAACATCGGCATCAGACGGGATACCAGACTCAGCTATATCAGGTGCTAAATCTACAGGGTCTTGCGCATATGAATAGGAAAAAGGAACCAGACTGAAAGCCAGTGTGGAAAATGCAACGCGAGTAAGGGTTTTCATCGAGAAACTCCAGGTAAGTCAAACAACTTCGTAACAATACACCATATTTCCAATTTAATCAAAACGTTCTGCGGGTTTGTGAATAAAAGATTGTGCTTTATGCAAAATTCTCATGTAAAGCCCTGTATCTTAACGAACATCCCACTCTTGCCTGCGCAAGCACATTGAGCATAGACAATAGCTCTGCGTGGTGTCTGAACACCAATTATCATTCCTTAAAATGATAATCAGGGTCAAAACCCAGTATAACACAACACAAAACGGAAATACTGGAAGCTTTACCCCCCGTAAAAACTGCGCAAGCGCTGCTCGGCTACGGTCAATACGGTCAAATCAAGCCCGCCAAAATGCTGAAGATCGCCGTAAAGCACTTCCACCTGTTCAAAGCGCTTGTCGTGGCTCTCAATCCACAAATCAACCAGCGAACACCCTTTTTTCAGCTTGTCGGCCTGATCGCCAACATCACGCAAAACCCGTCGCGTAATCCCTGCCTGCGAGCCATAGAGTTGCTCAAGCAAACCATTAGAAGCTTCCGACTGCCAATGATTTTCACGCGGCAACAAGCGAACCTTCTGCCGGAGCCAATAAACATGGAAACGCTCACCCACTTCATAATAGGTACGCGCCGTTTCCTTGAATTCGACTTCGTGCTCTTTGGCCATACGGATAATATCGCATGCCGAAGACAGCGCCGGAATAAACGCAATCTGACGCGCCAGTTCCTCAGGAATACCGTTATCTATGGCCTCTTTCTTGCGCTCTTCAATAAGCACGCCGAGACTATCTGTTGTCAATGAATCGAGATTCATAATCAATGACTTAATGCCTTCTCGAAATTCTGAAACATCGGATTCAATATCCATATCGCGTCCCAACTGCATCAAGAACCAGAGAATACCGCGCTCCGCCAGAGAAGAAATTTCACGCATAACTTTAAGCTGCGTTTTTGTTGGTATGCTACCGTTAAGATTCTCAATGCTCCTCCATAAATGCCGCAAGCCAAAGGCATCGCGGGCAATCAAGTAAGCTTGCACAACATCCTTAACACCAACAGATGTCTTGTCCATCACCGATTGCAAGAAAGTCGGCCCCATCCTGTCAATCAGCGAGTTCGCAATCATTGTTGCAATAATCTCGCGTTTCAGACGATGGCGCAGGATTTCCTTTTCGTAACGTTTACCCAAAACTTTAGGGAAGTAATCCAGAACCCAGTAATCCATTTTCGGATTATCGGGAATGTCCGAAGCAAGCACCGCCTTGGTCAGATTGATCTTGGCATAAGCCAGTAACACGCACATTTCGGGACGGGTCAAGCCCTTACCCTCGCGGGAGCGCTTTTGCAACGTCTCTATATCGGGCAAGCCTTCCAGCTCGCGGCTCAGACCTTGTGTGCGTTCCATATATTCGATGAAAGCTTCATGCTCCGGCAGGTCTTCAAAGGCCTGCATCTCCATCATGGAAATGGCCTGTGCCTGCTGGTAATTATGGCTTAGAACATGCTCTGCCACTTCATCCGTCATCTCCTCAAGCAATTTGTTGCGCACTTTAATGTCCATTTTATGGGCTTTTTGCGACATCACATCACTGAGCAGAATTTTGATATTCACTTCGTGGTCAGAAGAATCCACCCCGCCCGAGTTATCGAGGAAATCCGTGTTTAGCGACACGCCACGTTCAGCAAGTTCAACTCTGGAAAGCAGTGTAAGAGCAAGGTTTGCTCCCTCGCCGATCACGCGGGAACGAACTTCCGACGCATCAACACGAAGAGCGTCATTGGCCTTGTCCCCTGCTTGTGCATTAATTTCGCGGCTCGCCTTGATATAAGTACCAATCCCGCCAAACCATAATAAATCGGTTTGCGCTTTGAGCATCGCTTGAATTAGCTCTTCAGGCGTGACTTTGTCTTCCTTGATATCAAAGCGCTCTTTGATTTCCGGGGTCAGGATAAGAATCTTATCACTGCGTTTATAGATCTGCCCACCCTTGGAGAGCAGCTTAGTGTTATACTTGTCCCACCCCTGCACTTCTTCAAACAGGCGCTTGCGTTCCTTATAGGATTTTGCCGCATCCGAACTAGGATCACAGAAAATATGTAAGTGGTTAAACGCGCCAATAAGCTGTATATGCTCGGATAAAAGCATGCCGTTACCAAACACATCACCACTCATATCGCCCACACCGATCACATCAAAGGGCTGACTTTGTGTATCATGACCAAGCAAACGGAAGTGATACTTCACCGATTCCCACGCACCACGCGCAGTAATCGCCATTTTCTTGTGGTCATACCCGGCAGAACCGCCGGAAGCAAAAGCATCATCCAGCCAAAATCCATATTCCTGTGACAAATCATTAGCCATATCCGAGAACGTGGCAGTACCCTTATCCGCTGCGACCACCAGATAGGGGTCGTCACCATCGCGCCGCACCACATTTTTCGGCGGAATAATTTTATCGCCTTTTTGATTGTCTGTGATATCAAGCAGCCCGCGAATAAAAATTTTATAGCATTCAATGCCCTCTTTAATAAACTCTTCGTGTGTGTTTGTAGGAGTTTTGATAACAAACCCGCCTTTCGATCCCATCGGTACGATCACAGAGTTTTTCACCGTTTGCGCTTTCATCAACCCTAAAACTTCCGTACGGAAATCCTCATGTCGATCAGACCATCGCAAACCACCACGCGCAATCTTGTCACCGCGCAAATGAATAGCCTCAAACCGCGGAGAATAAACAAATATCTCACGAAACGGTACGGGCTTTGGCATACAAGCAATCTTGGAACTGTCGATTTTGAAGGACAGAAACTGTTTTGCACTGCCGTCTTTGTGACACTGATAATAGTTAGTCCTTACAGTTGCCACTATCACGCTCATAATCGCGCGCAAAATTCGATCAAAGTCACCTGAAGTAACATTGCTCAGTTCTTTATCCATGGCCTTTTTGCATTCTTCAACCAGAGATTCGGATTTATCGCCATTGTCGGGATTGTGATAGGCTTTAAACAAATTAATCAGCACACGTGCGGCCTTCGGATGCGCAGTTAACGCCTTGGCAACATAACTGCGGGAAAACGGGAAGCCGAGCTGTTTGATATAACGCACATATGCCTGCAAAACAGTAATTTCATGCCAGTCTGCACCCGCAGCCAGCACAAGACGGTTTAACTCGTCATCTTCAACCTCGCCGTACCAGACCTTCTCGAAAACACGTTCAAAGTTTTTCTTCACCTCATCAATAACGATAGACTCTTCAATATCCGGCGTTTCCAGCAAGAAATCGTGGATCCATAAAGACCCCTCTTTATCTGTCGGCTTAACTTCAAAAGGAATCTCGGAAATAACCCGCAATCCCATATTCTCCAAAATCGGCATAACGTCCGATAACGCAATCTGCCTGTCCAGATGAAAAAATTTCAGGCGAAAACGTCCAGGCTCTAAATCACTGGGGCGATACAGATCTGGAACCATCCGTTGTTTTTCTAACGCCTGCTCTATTTTTTCGATATCAAACACACATTGACGCGCCCGATGACTTAACGTATAGGCCACCGGGAAAGCACCACAATAACGCAGGTTATAAGTCAGGATTGCATGTTCATCGCGCCCGGCATTCACCAGAGCTTGAGTTAGACGCTCCTGCCAAGTTTGCCCTGCTTTTCTCAAGCGCTGCTCAATGCGCTTTGGCACAATATCGGGCAAATCAGCATGAGAAATACGGATAACAAACATAACCCGTGCGAAAAGTGAATCGTCCATATTTGTGTAGAAATTTATACATGTTCCCCCGGTTTCTTCTTCCAGAATGCGCTGTATATTCGCACGCAGATCAGTACCAAAGCGATCCCTTGGGAAATAAACCAGACACGAAATATATCCCCCGAATAAATCTTTCCGTAAAAACAGGGCAATGCGCTGACGCTCATGCAGCCGAACGATATTTACGGCAATTTTCAAAAGCTCCGGCACTTCAATCTGGAACAACTCATCACGCGGATATCTCTCCAGAACATGACTCAACCCTCTTGCATCATGCGAACCCGGAATATAACCTGACGAATCTATCACTTCTTTTACTTTATTACGCAGATACGGCACATCACTTACGCTTCGCGAATAGGTCACTGCGGTAAATAACCCGAAAAAGGCCTTCTCCCCTATAACATTTCCATCATCGTCGTACTTTTTGATTGCGATACAATCTGTAGGTACACTTCTGTATACAGTAGAAAGACAGTTGGTTTTAGAAATAGAAATCGGGGACAGACTGCGCTGCAATTTCTGTATATTTCGCGGCAAACTTTCTTCTTTTTCATTAAGATAGACCGGCTTGATATCATCACGAAGCAAACCCAAAGAGCTTCCTTTGACAATATCCCACTTGAGTCCTTCCTTGCCTTCCGTAAATTTATATTCACGGTATCCCAGTAAAGTAAAATTATTATCGTACAGATAATCAAGAAACGCACAATGCTCCTGCATTTCGGCTGCCGGATGATTAGTGCGTGCTCGACCCAGTTCTTCCGAAACTTCACGCATCTTGGCCAGCATTTTTTCCCAATCAACATTCACATAATATACGCTGTTTAAGGCATGATGCAGCCCTTCTTCAAGCTCTTTCCCGACCTCTTCAGAAAATTTACCGTTAATTTGCACGTGAATATGTGACTGACGCTGATGCCCCTTTTGCGGAAATCCCTGCAAGTTTTTCATCTCGCCGGATTTGTCATATGCCACATACGCAAAAGGATGAACAACAACGGCAATCAATAAATTATGCCGGTTGATCTCAGACACCACGGTATCAACCAGAAATGACATATCATCAATAACAATATCTATGATTGTTTTCCGGCTTTGCCCCCCTTCCATACAGGGACAATAGATTGTTACCTGCGGCTCGCATTTTTTGTGGCGTTTGGCCATTTCCCAGTGTGTCATTGCCATCTGACTAAGGACACCGACATCAAAAAACTCGACATCATCCGGCGTAATACTACCGGCCATAACATCGAGCATATTCTTCATACTGGTAGGCGCATTTGTAGGCAAAGCCTCATGCGTTTCTTTTAGCAATAAGGCAAGGCCTTTTTTCATCTTGGTCATAGATTCACCCGTAATCAAAGTAACTTTACTTCTCGTCTTCACACATGTGAGATATCCGAAACACCGCAGATAGTAGTATCTAATCCACAGAAGGTCTAGTCGATTTAGATAGTTAAACGCGACAAATTGTTGTGCATTGCACTCTCTGAATCATCGTTCGACAATATCAATAGGCTGTATATACTTTTGAGACCAATTAGTATTCATTTGATGAATGAGAATCGGTATAAAACTCGTAAAAACCTTATTCACTCTTATTTCTGATTCGCAGACGCACGGAATTTTCCTTTTTTTTCACAGCCCTAATATCCTCAGGCAACGGGCCGCCGGAGCGCACCGGGCGCTCGGCAAAACGACCCATAGAGATCATACGGTCATACATTATAATCGCCGCTGCCACACCAACATTGACACAAAATTTCATCGGGATTTTTACTACGTGGTGACATTGCTCCTGCACAGCTTCCGATAAATTTCCCATTTCCGGCCCGAAAATATACGCCGCCCGGCGCGGATGACGAAAACTTGGCAAATCCACCGCATCTTCCGTCAGTTCCACACCAATCATAGTACATGTCATCGGCAATTCCAGATCCTCCGGCTTGCCATACTGATAATAAGGCAGATGATCGAACGCGTCAGAAGTATCGCTCACCCGCAAAGCGTTAACATCTATCCCAGGCGTAATAGTGAA
The DNA here is from genome assembly GCA_023141075.1 of Alphaproteobacteria bacterium. GTDB lineage: Bacteria > Pseudomonadota > Alphaproteobacteria > Micavibrionales > Micavibrionaceae > UBA1672. The sequence goes on along the minus strand of JAGLKL010000002.1, from coordinate 20,371 downwards.
AAAGAAGCTAGCACCAAAAGAATGAGCAGAACGCACAATCGTCCCTACATTCTGCTCCTTGCTTATTTTCTCAACCCCGATACCAAAATATCCGCGCATAACTTAACCTTTTGCAATTTTGCGTACGCGCTTATATCTAACCTGTTTTCAAAACCTTTTCAATCCGGTCAAGAGCTTCGCTCAGACACTCCTCAGAAACGGCAAAACACAGACGCAAATACCCCTTGGCTTCTTTGCCAAAAGCAATACCCGGAGAGAGTAATACCCCCGCCTCATCAATCAAACGCCTAGTCAGAACGATACAATCATCTTCACCTTCTACCTTAAAGAACGCATAGAATGTGCTTTTAGGACAGGCCATATGGATATTACCCATTTTCTCGAAACGCCGAACCACCAGATCCCGGTTGGAACGCCACAAATCCAGTTGTTTTTTGATAAAATCTTCTCCGTTCTCCAGTGCCGCCATCGCTCCGAACTGCGAAAAAGACGGCAAACAAAGGTTATTATACAAAGCAACATCGCGGATTTTCTCTTCTGCCATAACCGGGCCGACAATCCACCCTAAACGCCAGCCTGTCATAGCCCAGCTTTTGGAAAAGCTGTTAACCACGAGAAGCAAATCATCCTCCTGCGCGATGTCCAGAAAACTCGGAGCACGTACACCATCATAAACCAGACGGCCATAGACTTCATCTGCCAGTACCCAAATCCCGCGTTTACGAGCAAATTCAATAACGGCCTTAAGCTCTTCATGCGTAGCAATCCACCCAGTCGGATTAGACGGACTAACCAGCAAAATTACACGCGTACGCTCTGTAACTGCGCTAAAGAGTTTGTCCATATCCAGCGTCCATTCATCACTCTGGCTATCATAATCAAGCGAAACCTGTTTGGTTTTGGCCTGCGTTAACTCTATCGCACCAAGAAGATTCTTCCAGATCGGAGTAATAGCAACAACCTCATCGCCTTTACCGGCCAAAGCAGCCAAAGACAGATGCATCGCCGTAGAGCCTGAGGCCGTCACAAAAATGCGCTGCAACGGAATGTCCAGATCATAAATCCGACCATAATAATCAGACAAACCCTGACGTAATTGCGGATTTCCCAAAACCGGCCCATAAAAAGTTGCCCCACTGCTCATGGCCTGCATAGCTGCATCGCGGATAAAATGCGGCGTAGGTGTATCGCCCTCTCCCTGTCCCAGCGCGATCACATCATCCTTTCCTTGCGCATATTGCATCATCTGAGCACCCGGATTAGCAGTCAGCGCATGAAGCACCGGATTAAACGTACGCTCGCGGTGTTCAAGCGGCCCGTCATCCCTGTTCTCCCCGACAAAGTGCAAAGACCGTGCTATATCTGCCAAATCAGACGTATTTGCGATTTTCGCAAATAACCCGCCAGTTATGTGCTGAGGTTCCTCATCCTGCCCGGTACAGGATGGATCTATCGTTATTGTATCTGTTGTTCTCATAAAGCTCATTGTTTTGCTCTCGTTAATTGTTAGTGCCATGCTCAGATACAAAGCTTTTTCTTAAGCCTGTTCCTTGCCTGACAAATATTTTGTTTCGTTTTTTTAAGGAAATTTTTTATTTAGATTGCGCAGCTTTTCGCGCTATGGGCTATGATTCGCGGGACTGACCCGCCGCCGCTGCGGCGGCTGCATTGGCCGCTTGCGCACATACAAAAACTGCCGGAGCATTAAGTAATGCCCGCAACACATCTATATAATATCCACAAGTGCTTATCATCATAACCCTTTAAAGAAACCATTCTCTTCAATAATTTGCAACAAAAAAATCACTGCAACTCTGCAATATCTTTGAAAAGCTCCAGACTTTCGGGATTAGCCAGCGCTTCAACATTCTTAATCGAACGCCCCATCACCACATCACGCACAGCAATCTCTGTGATTTTGCCGCTTTTGGTGCGCGGAATATCGGTAACAGCGATAATTTTTTTAGGCACGTGACGCGCCGAAGCACCGGAGCGGATCTGATTTTTAATTTTCTGGATCAATACATCATCCAACATTACATTCGGAGCTAATATCACGAACAAAACCACACGTACATCATTGCTCCAGTCCTGCCCGATAACCACACTATCATGGACTTCTTCGATCTTGTCGAGCTGACGGTAAATCTCAGCTGTACCGATACGTATCCCCCCCGGATTAAGCGTTGCATCGCTACGCCCTAAAATAACAAAGCCGTTATTGCACGTCTTTTGCATCCAATCCCCATGCACCCAGATATTATCAAAGCGATCAAAATACGCAGATTTATAGCGTACGCCATCCTCATCATCCCAAAAACTCACAGGCATACACGGAAAAGCCTGCGTACACACAAGCTCGCCCACATCACCGGGAGCAACAGGATTGGCATTATCATCATATACATCGACAGCCAGTCCCAGCCCTGCACCTTGAATCTCTCCGCGATACACAGGCGAGATCGGATTACCCAGCACAAAGCACGATACAATATCCGTCCCCCCGGAAATCGAAGCCACATGTACGTCCTCTTTAATACACTCATAGATATAATCAAATCCCTCATGAACAAGAGGAGAGCCCGTTGAAGCAACAAGACGCAACGCGCTAAGATCATGCGTTTTGGCCGGATTGAGCTTATAAACTTTCATCGCTTCGATATATTTCGCCGAAGTCCCGAACACGCTGCATTTATGTTTGCTTGTATAATCCCACAAGGCATTTCCACTAGGATAAAACGGAGACCCGTCATAAAGCACCAGTGTAGCCTGCGAGGCTAGAGCACTAATCAGCCAATTCCACATCATCCAGCCGCATGTTGTGAAATAAAACACCTTATCGCCGGGCTTGATATCGCACTGAAAGCGGTGTTCCTTGATATGCTGAAGCAGCGTCCCGCCATGACCGTGGACGATACATTTGGGAATTCCCGTCGTACCGGAGGAATACATAATGAATAACGGATGATTAAACTCCACCGCTATATATTCTATCGGCTTGGAACCATCATAAGGAGCAATAAAATCATCCGCACTTACTGCCATTTCAGAGCATTCTTCAATGCTAATCGACGACCCGGCAAACGGAACGATCACGATGCGCTCTAAAGAGTCCATTTGCTTGGCCGCATCCTTGATTTTGATGAGAACGTCCACCTCTTTGCCGTTATAATAATACCCGTCTACCCCGATCAGCACCTTAGGATTAATCTGCCCAAAACGATCCAGCAAACCCTGTACGCCAAAATCCGGGGAAGCGGACGACCATATCGCCCCCAGTGAAATCGCCGCCATCGCAGCGATAACCGTTTCCATCATATTAGGCATATACCCTGCAACCCTGTCACCTTCAGTTACGCCCATGTCTTTCATCGCCTGCTGCCACATAGAGACTTTGGCAATCATCTCAGCGCGGCTTATCTGACTTTCAGCGCCAGTTTCATCACTGAAAATCATGGCCGCGACGTCCATATCCGCATCATTTTCACACATCTTTTCAAGCAGGTTTTGCGCATAATTCAAGCGCCCTTCAGGATAAAAGCGGGAACCGAACATACTCCCGTCATTATCGTCAAATACACGCGCACCCTTTTCACCAATCACGCCGCAATAATCCCACACGCTATCCCAGAACATTTCTTTATTCTCCACCGACCATTGCCAGAGCGAATGATAGTCGGAAAAAGACTCAGCCGTACGTTTTTGGAGATAATTCATATAATCATGCAATATGCTGTCTTCTATCTTCGCCTGTGAAGGACTCCAGCTCACGCTATTATCCGTGTCTGTTTCAATAGCTACCTGAGAAGAAGATGTGTTCATGATAAAAACCTTATCCTTGTATTTGACAGATTAACGATCCGCCCAAATCTTAGTTTGAGCAACCAAAAAGGTAAAAACAATAGTTATGAAATACCGGTCAGAATTGTAACGAAAAATCTAAAAAAGGCAAATAAAACATGTGTTATACTAGTTCATATTCATTTGATGGATATGAATTGGGAGGTTGCGACTGCGACCCGCGCATTAGCGCGTATAGATTATGAGAAAGGACTTGTCAGAATCCCCCACTTTCGCCTATCATGAACGCTAAGAATTTTTTGATTCTTTTTCTCCGCAATCATCATAGCTTAGCAAAAAACATATCTCTCCAATTTTCACTCGTGTATTAGTTTCCGACCCATGCCCCTGAAAAATAAAGCAAAAATTGAAAAAACTGCCCATGACGCTGCCAAACACAGCATTCATGAAGCAGCGCGTTGTGCAATCAGCGAAGAAGGCTATATTATTTATGCCAATGACCGTTTTTGCGAATTAACAGGCATACAGCCCGATACCCGTCATCATATTCTCGAAATCCTCCAATTTCCCGACGAGTTAAACGACCGTCTCGACGAAACCGGCGATATGACCCTTATCTCAACCGGCAGCCAAGACGTACATATTGCCGATAACGGTATTTTGACCGAATTTCATTTTGATTGGCTATCCATGCCTGATAATCGGCTTTATCTGATTGTTTCGGCAATAGACCATAGCACATTGAAAACCGGCTCTTCCGAAGACATCAACACCCTGATGGCAAAAATACAGGATTCTTCTTCACGCATCAGCGCCCTGTCTACAGGCATAGAGACATTGGGCGGCGAAAAAGATGAGGCTGCAAATTCGTCCATTATTGACAACGACTACAAAGTTTTTATGTCGATGAGCAAAGACCTCAAAATCATTACAGACCGGCAGGGTAATATCCTCTATGCAAACAATTCATTTATCACTTTATCCGGTGCCCAAGACTTAAGAGAGTTGTCCGGCACTTCTTTCTATGATTTTTTCAACCCCGACGAAAAAGCCGATATCCGGGATATAATCGAGGACATCCTGAAAAATAACACGGCTGAGCTTCCGTTTATTTCCTCATATGAAAGCCATGTTTTCTTAGCACAAAACGATGTCCTGTCAGTGGAATGGCAATGTACCGCGCTTAATGAAAAAATCTATATCAATGGCCGGGACATCACCGACATCAAGGAAAAACAAACGCATCTGGAGCACCGCGAGCGCCAGCTCTCCGAAGCTGAAGCCATAGGGAGGATGGGACATTGGCACTGGCTGATTGGTGAGGACGAAATTTTATGGTCAGAAGAAATTTTCCGCATTTTCGGTGTCGATCAAAACAATTTCATCCCGTCAATCAATACTTTGGGCGACATGGTACACCGGCAGGATCTTGGCCGCGTCATACAAATTTTCCAGCGAGCCATAATCGAAGAAAAGAGCTATGACATGGAGTTTCGCGTCGTACATCCCGGCGGAGATATACGCTATGTCATGTGCGAAGGACGCTGCGAGAAAGACGCCAATGGCGAAGTCATCGCCCTGTACGGTATTATGCAGGACATGACAGAACGTATGCTCTATGAGCAGGAATTACGCCATGCCAAGGAATCCTCCGAGCAGGCATACGCAGCTAAATCCCGCTTCCTTGCTAATATGAGCCACGAATTACGTACGCCTCTCAATGCCATTATCGGCTTTTCCGAGATGATTGAGGCACAAATGCTCGGGCCTATATTCAACGAAAAGTATGTTGAATACGCTACCGGCATAAAACAAAGCGGCTACCACCTGCTTGATCTGATAAGCGACATCCTTGATATGTCTAAAATCGAAGCAGGAAAACATATTCTTGACCTTGAAGAGCTAAAAATCAAAAACGTTGTTGACCGTGCTATGGAGATGGTCACAGGTCGCGCAAACGAAGAAAACGTACGCCTGCGCAAGCCCATATTCGAGCATGATGATCTGCTCATCGTCGGAGACCGCCGCGCATTAACACAGGTCTTCCTTAACCTGCTATCCAATGCCATTAAATTCACAAAAAGCGGCGGTTCGGTCTGGATGGAATGCTACGAGCATGAAGAGTTTGTATGCTTTAAGATTTGCGATACCGGCATAGGAATCCCGCCCAACAAGCTGGCCTCTGTTCTGCGCCCCTTTGAACAGGCATCAAATGAGTACACTAGGGATTACGAAGGTACTGGATTAGGACTCGCTATCACCAAAGAGCTAATAGAAATGCATGGGGGCGTGCTGAATATCGAATCCTCTGTCGGCATTGGTACAACGGTAAGCGTACGCCTGCCCTATAAAGCCAAAGACAAAAAAGCCGCGTAAAAACGTACATATGTTTAACACATTGTTATGCATAGATTATATCTCATATTATGCCGCACATAGCTACAATGTAGTGTATTTTATTTGATTGCCTCTACTAGTTAAAAGATCGCATAAAGGTCACACGATGAATCATCTCACTCACACCATAATCCTGAGCATTCTTTTCGGAATAACCATTACGAGCAACGCTCTAGCAGGAGAACTCCCAAAAAACCTGAAAGGCCTCACACCACACCAAATTCTAGGGCTCTATTCACAGGTTTTGGAAGACCGCAACACCAAGCCAACCCTGCCCATATACACAAAAGCCACACAGGAATGGAAAAAAACCTGGAAGGTAACGCCTGCGCAAATGGCTAATGAAGCCAGAGATATTAAGCTTTGCGGCTCCGGTGAACTTAAAATCAATAATGATTACGCTGTAATCCGCTATAATCCGGCAAACCGCGAATGCTCCCCGTTCTTTTTCAAAATGGAAGAAAGCGTATGGCGCATGGACTTCCTGACAATGATGAAATCAATTCGCTTTAATCAAAGCAATAAATGGCACTTTGTCCTATCGGAAAAACATCCATACGCATTTGCATTTAAAGATTGGAGATTTGATAAAAACGGATATCCGCATAAGTGAACATTACCAATGATACTTACTTTTGAAAAAACACTTTGAAGGTGTATCCGGGTCAGGTTCAGTATCCGTACAGGAATCCCCGACGCAAAAACTGACCTTCCAGCCACTCGGCAAATCAAGCCAGTATCCCCAGCCGGGCATTGATTTAAGCTCTGTAGAAGTTATCTCGCAAATATCCCGCAATACCGCCCCGGGAGAAATACCGTCCTGCGAAACATACGCCGGGTCACAAATTCGGATATAAGAAACTTTACCCTTGCCATCCAGTGCAATATCTACGTTTAAACCTTTATGAGAGACATAAACAACATCATCTATCTGTCCAGAAGAAACCATTAATTTCTGGTCAAATAACTTTTCCAACGGAAATTCATCACCAATATCCGGAAATTTCCCGATCTCCAGACGACTACACGCACAAAGAACTACAAGAAAACCCATGATACATATTTTTGATCTTCCCATAGACTAATTCTTTCCCATCATGCCCATAAAAAAACAGCTCTCACCGAACCGTAGCTATATTACATTAACATGCGCTCCTCTTCGTCTTTCCATGCTGAATATATTGCGTTTCTGCCTCTAAACACCCATGCAGGCCGGATTTATAGTCTGGATATTTAAGCGTAATCCCGAGCTCATTCTTAATCTTATTGTTACGAACACGCTTGTTTTCAGCATAAAAACTTCTTGTCATGGGAACCAGATCAGCGTCTTCGAAAGGAATAAGCGGGGGAGAATCAATTCCCACAAGCCTACATGCGTAATCGATCACCTCATGGCTAGGAACCGGACAATCATCACAAACATTGTAGATTTCACCAGGCTTGGGTTTATGCATGGAAGCAATCAAAACCTGCACAATGTCCTCAACATGTACGCGGCTGAAAGCGTGGCCTGACTTATCAATACGCCGGGCAATCCCTGAACGTACAGAGTCCAGCGCACTGCGTCCGAGTCCGTAAATTCCAGCCAAACGAAAAATATGCACAGGAATACCATGCTGTTCATATAGTGAAAGCCATTGTTCTTCTGCGCGAAAACGCCGAGACCCGCGCTTAGTAGTGGGACGTGGCTCTGTCGTCTCATCCACCCATCCGCCATTGCGATCCCCGTACGACCCTGTTGTTGAAAGATAACCAACCCATTCCAGCCTCGGCAGGTTAATAATATCCTGCGCATGCATCAGATACGATGTATCTCCCAGATCAGAAGGCGGAGTGGAAATCAGAATATGTGTGACATCCCGGAGCATGTACAGAGGATCTGGAACGGGGGTATTAAAATCGAATATATAAGTTTTGATCCCGCGTGCGCTCAACTCACGCTTTTTTTCGGGATCACGTGTCGTCCCGGCCAATGTCCAAGAAACAGGAAAACTCCGCGACGCCCCGGCATGCATAAGCTCATAACCAAGATAGTCGCACGTATAACCATGCCCAAAGCAAAAAAGACGTTTTTTTGTCACCCGATATTCCTTTTATTATTTTTATCTTATTATTTTTTAGCTATCTTAGCCTGTTTTCATAAAATCATCAACTTTTGGCTCAAATCCCGGCACGCGTTCCTTAACCAAATCACCAAATCCGGGGCGAGACAATATCTTTTCGTACCATTTCCCGGCTGTTTCATGCTCTCCCCAAGGCACATCACCAACATAATCAACAGCGGAAAGATGCGCTGCCGCTGCCAAATCCGCCAACGAGAACATATCCCCGGCAAGCCATTCACGCCGTTCTGTCAAAAACCCAATATAATCAAGGTGATAATGAATATTAGCCCGCCCTGCGCGTACAGTCGGCCCATGCGGCTCACCCAGATTGAGAATCGATTTCATCAGCTTTTCATTAACGAGGTTTTCTGTTACCTCCCTGTTGAACTTATTGTCAAACCAGTTAACCAGACGCCGTGTTTCAGCGCGTTGCACCGGATCACGGCCTAATAAATTCACTTCCGGGTAGACTTCCTCAAGATATTCACATATCACTTCCGAGTTTGAAAGCGTCGTGCCATCCTGCTCAATAAAAACCGGAAGATCGCCAGCCGGGTTCATCGCCAGAAACTCTGTACGCCGCTCCCAGATTTTCTCAATACGCAACTCAAACGGCAATTCCTTCTCGAGTAAAGCCATGCGCACTTTGCGAGAAAAAGGATTCAGCCAAAAATGATATAAGATTCGCATTCTTGCAGTTTAACGCACGCAGCAAAATATTCAATCAGGAAAACAACATTTACGAAAAAACGCATAGCGCTACGATAGCGCTGTGTATGCACGCTTTATTCTTAACTACTACTTTGTCGCTAATAGCCTCTTCTCCAGAAAAGCCGCTAAATATAAGGAAAATCATTCACAGATATCGCTGGTACAAAAAAACAGCCCCGTAAGCGCCCAATATTGCTATAAGCCAGTTTAAAAGGCCATATTTAAGCTGTATGTACTTGTCATTGAGCATCTTTTCCCTGCTCATACCGCGTAAAAGAAAGAATAAAAACATCTGCCCAAAAGAAAATCCAACTGTAAAACCGATTATTCCGTACACATAAATCATTGTCATCCCCTTAATTTTGGAGTAGCTCTTAACCTATAAGGACATTACCCACAAATACAGCAAACCCTCTTCACATACACGAACAAGCTTAAACCGTTATCTTATGATTATATACCATATCATACTCTTGGCCATCATACAGGGCATAACCGAATTTCTTCCCGTCAGTTCTAGCGGACATCTCGGCCTTTTCCATTGCTTTACCGACCACTGTACGCATTGGGATCAGGAAAATCTGGCCATGGATGTTGCCGTACATGTCGGAACACTGTTGGCCGTACTTCTCTATTTCCGGCGCGATGTTCTGCGCATGCTCCTCGGCCTTAAAGACATTGGCAGCGGCAAAGCAAAATCAAGCAATGCACGGCTTTTCCTTTATGTACTTGTCAGCTCTCTACCCGTTATTATCGCGGGGTTTGCGCTTAACCTATACGAGCCTGACTGGCTTAAAACCTTGTACGTAATCGCATGGATGACTTTAATATTTGGAATTGTTCTCTGGTACGCCGATACTAAAACCACGTCAGTAAAAAAGGTAGAGCAGATGACGTACAAAGATGCCCTGCTTATCGGCCTTGCACAAATCATCGCCCTTATCCCCGGAACCAGCCGTTCAGGCATTACCATGACTGCCGCACGCTTTTTAGGATATAACCGAACCGATAGCGCTCACTATTCTCTGCTCTTAGCCATGGTCGCAATCAGTGGCGCAGGCGCACTTATTGGGTTGAGCGTTCTTGAAGAAGGAAGTACACAACTTGGGATAGATGTACTTGTCGGCGTTATCTTTTCATTCTTCTCCGGCTTGATTGCCATATTTGCAATGATGAAATTCCTTGAGCGCTCAACTTTCACTGCCTTTGCTCTCTATCGTGTAGTCTTAGGCACAGCCCTTCTTGTTCTTTTATATGCAGGCGTTATTGGCTAATACATACGGGCAAACAATTGATTATAAACGGATAAATATGTTTGTAGCTATGGGTTACAATGATGCTCAGTGACTTATTCCTTAATATCCCTGCCGTATGTTCCCTCATATTGTAATAAAGTTATCGTCGCTGTACCGTACTCTTTCTTACTATCGATACGAAAGCCCTCGATATTACCGACGGAAAATTCTTTTTCACCTTCGCACACAATCCACGCATCATCAGACAAAATTTCCACATCTTTCAGTATGCGAACAATTTCCGTAATTAGCCCCTTATGGTACGGAGGGTCTAGGAATATAAGGCTGTATGCTTTGTTGGTGTTTTTGTATGTGTGCTCATTACCGGTCGCACCTTTTATATTCGGATCATGTGTTTCACTTGTATTGTGAACCGATTCGCACCTCTTCCGCGCCGACAGAACCTTTCTAGCGTCACCAGCAATGTACGTGACTTGTGACCCAACGCCTAAAAGCTCTGCGTTTTCGTGGGCTAGCGCCAGAGATGTACGTGATTTATCCATAAATTCGCAGGTTTCAGCACCACGAGAGAGCGCCTCAAGACCCAAAGCCCCTGTCCCACAGAACGCATCAAGCACGCAAGCACCCTCTATTGCAGAGCGCGAAGCCAACATATTAAAGATAGCCCCGCGCACTTTATCGCTCGTAGGCCTGATATCACGGTTTTTTGGCGCTATTAAACGACGTCCGCCATATTTACCGGCAACAATCTTCATCCACGTTTGTCTTTCTTTCCTTTATTTTTATCGAAAAACTTGGCCGCCTGATGCTTCATCACCTTTGTTTTCACCTCTTGGACAGAGCCACGCGTCATCTTTCCCAAAGAAAACGGGCCGTAATCTGTGCGGATCAGCCGCGTAATTGTGAGCCCTAAAGCCTCCATCACGCGACGGATCTCACGATTTTTCCCCTCACGGATACTAATAGATATCCACGAATTCGCACCAGCCCGCACTCGCTTTTCCCCTTCCGGGAGCTTTTCCAACTTTGCATCAATAGATTTATAGCGTACACCCTCAACCGTAATCCCATTCTTCAAGGATTCAAGCCGTTTTTCATTGACTTTTCCGTGAACACGTACGCGGTATTTTCGCGTCCATGCCGTAGATGGAAGCTCCAAAAATCGCGCTAATTCTCCATCATTAGTTAACAGCAACAAGCCCTCCGTGTTTAAATCAAGCCGCCCGATGCTCACCACACGCGGCAAATACCCGGGTAAATTATCAAATACAGTTGAACGGCTCTGTTCATCTTTATGAGTTGTCACCAACCCCGGCGGCTTATGATACAAAAACAACCGCGTTCCCTGCTTTTCCGGCAACACCTTGCCATCAACAAACACCTTATCGTGCTCAGTAATACTCAAGGCCGGGCTATCAATCACCTTACCGTTAACCATCACGCGCCCTGCCGCGATCCATTTTTGCGCATCCCTACGCGAACACAGCCCGGCTCGCGCCATAACCTTTGCAATCCACTCGCCCTTATGTTTATCTTCATTCATGGAAAATCCTTTCACAGACCAAGACCATAGCTTTATGCAAGCAGCATTGGAAGAGGCAAAACGCGCTGATGCACGTGATGAAGTCCCGATCGGTGCTGTACTGGTCGATGAAAAAGGGCGGATTATTGCAAAAAACGGTAATCGTACGCGTGAAATGAACGACCCAAGCGCCCACGCAGAAATTCTGTGCGTACGTGAGGCTTGCAAAGCCGCAAACGCACAGCGCATCCCCGGTTACACACTGTACGTGACCCTAGAACCTTGCACCATGTGCGCCGCAGCCTTATCCTTTGCCCGTATTAAGCGCGTAGTCTTTGGCGCTAGCGATCCAAAAGGTGGCGGAATTTTGCATGGAGGGCGATTCTACGAACAACCCACCTGCCACCATAAGCCTGAGGTCTCCCATGGACTCATGGAGGAAGAATGCGGACTAATCTTAAGGGATTTCTTTAAAAAGAGACGTTAAAAAATAGGCGTTAAATTAAATCATTCTCAATAATATACGCTCGGTCTTTTTATATTCATTTGATGCGCCCGCGTATAATGAGCGCAAAATGTGCATTAATGCACAAATGTACATCTGTGCATTTTCGTGATTTTTTTCATAAAAACCAAAAAATAGCCAAATAGAACCATAGCAAAAACATTCAGGCTAAATGATCGAATCTAGAGAGCGCGCCAGCCAATGTCACGGCGATAAAATCCTTCCGGCCAATCGATTTTATCAACCGCTTCATACGCACGTTTTTGCGCCTCGGCAATCGTCGCACCTTTAGCTGTTACGCCTAGTACGCGTCCACCAACATTAACAATATCACCAAATTCGTTTTCAGCCGTACCTGCGTGAAACACATAAACGCCTTCTACAGCATTGGCCTCCTCAAAACCGCTTATATGCGTACCCTTCTCATAAGCTCCCGGATAACCATCAGCAGCCATCACCACGCACAATGTTGTATCATCCGACCAACTCACCTGATCCTTAACCTCATCTAAACGCCCTTGTGCAGCCGCATCCAAAATCTCTACCAGATCGCCCTCAAGACGCATCATAAGCGGCTGACATTCTGGATCGCCAAAGCGTACGTTATATTCCAAAAGCGTTGCCTTTCCGTCCTTTACCATTAATCCGGCAAAGAGTACGCCTGTAAACGGACACCCTTCCGCTGCCATTCCGGCAATGGTTGGCTCAATTAATTTTTCAATAATCTGCTTTTCCAGATCCGGGGTTACGAAATGCGCCGGAGAGTACGCCCCCATACCGCCGGTATTTAAGCCCGTATCACCGTCTCCAACGCGTTTGTGATCCTGCGCAGAGGTAAGCGGTAGGATTGTCTTTCCATCGGCAAGCGCAAAATAGCTGACTTCCTCGCCTTCGAGAAATTCCTCTATAACCACCTCTTTCCCTGCATCTCCGAACATTCCGCCTTCCAACATTCCGCGAACGGCATCCATTGCCTGTTCCACAGTTTCGCAAATTATCACACCTTTCCCTGCCGCCAGACCGTCTGTCTTGACAACAATCGGTGCGCCTGTCTCCTCAATAAATTTTCGTGCCTCCTCCACTGTTTTAAATCGGCCATATTTAGCTGACGGGATACCGTATTTGGCGCATAAATCCTTCATAAACCCTTTTGATCCCTCAAGTTGCGCCGCCTTGGCACTCGGCCCGAACACCTTAATACCATGCGCCGAAAGTGCATCTGCCAACCCATCAACCAGAGGCGCTTCCGGCCCAACCACTACAAGCTCAATATTTTTTTCTTCTGCAAAAGACACGATTTTATCAATTTCACTGACCTTGATAGGTACGCATTCAGCCTGCTCCTCTATCCCGGCATTCCCCGGAGCACAATATAGCTTGCTACAACGCGCCGATTGCGACAGTTTCCAAGCAAATGCATGCTCCCTTCCACCCGATCCAACTAATAAAATATTCATATGTTTGGCTCCTTGATTTTTCTGCTGTTTTCTCGCTTGCGAGCTCTTTTTTTTACCATGCACACATAAAAAAACAAGCCCATAACACCCTACCCCTTGATATTCCTGAGTTTTAAGCCATAATAGAAAAAAGAATCAAGTTAGCTTGGCCTAATCTAGCCAAATGCGCTGCGGAAGATTGTTACACAAACAGACTACGGAATTTTTATGATTTTCGACGAGGGAAACGCAAAAGCGACGCAAAGTAACATCCCTGAATTTTCAGTTTCCGAGCTTGCCTTTTCCTTAAAACGCACAGTGGAAGAGCATTATGGGCGCGTACGGGTGCGGGGGGAAATTTCCCGCGTATCGATTCCGCGCTCCGGTCATATGTATACCAGCCTCAAGGATGATAAGGCCGTTATAGATGCCGTGTGCTGGAAAGGCGTTCTCACACGACTTTCTGTGCGCCCTGAAGAAGGATTAGAAGTTATTTGCACCGGAAAGATGACAACATATCCCGGAAATTCACGCTATCAGCTTATTATTGAATCCATGGATCTGGCCGGTGAAGGCGCTTTACTCAAAATGCTGGAAGAACGCAGGAGAAAGCTGACCGCAGAAGGATTATTTGCTCCTGAGCGCAAGAAAGCTCTACCCTTTCTCCCTAAACGCATCGGTGTTGTTACCTCTCCAACCGGCGCAGTTATCAGGGATATCTTACACCGCCTGTCCGACCGCTTCCCCCGTGATGTCATACTTTGGCCTGTAAGAGTACAAGGAGACAACGCTGCCAAAGAAATCGCCGACGCTATTCATGGCCTTAATAGTTTGAGCCCTGAACTTAAACCGGACGTTATTATTGTCGCACGAGGTGGCGGCTCTCTCGAAGACCTAATGCCATTCAATGAAGAAATTGTAGTACGAGCAACATCTGAGAGCATAATACCGATTATCTCCGCCATAGGGCACGAAACAGATACTACATTAATAGATTATGCAGCAGATCAGCGTGCTCCGACACCGACAGGAGCCGCAGAAATAGCTGTCCCTGTGCGTATTAACCTACGCGCACAAATCCTTGAGGACGAAAAACGTCTGATTAACGCCACCGGACGGTATTTACAACAATACAAGCACAGAATAGATGCATTGGGCGCAAAATTGGGTGACCCGGCGCGTATTTTAGAGCTTAAAACGCAACACATAGACCGTAAAGGCGATCGTCTGGAGCACGCTTTAAAAACAACAATAAACTGTGCGCAACGTCACTTACTCCAGACAGGCGTACATCTAATTCATCCTACCCAAATGCTTGATAAGAAACGCCTTATATTCGAAAACCTCATCCAGCGTACGCAAAGCGCATTTTGTCAACGTCACACAGATAAGGTTCACCGTCTCGGGCGTACGACCAGCCGCCTGCACCCACCATTGAACCGACTCCGCACCGGAAATAACGATTTAGGACACATAAGCACGCGATTACACAAAGCGGGTCATGAAAAGTTCAAAACTACTGAGAAAAATCTGATTCACCTCTCAGAAAAACTAAGACTGCTTTCTTTCGAGAATGTTTTAGCCAGAGGTTATGTTGTTATCCGTAGCAAAAACAATTCTGTCATAACAAATGCTGAAGAACTCTCACCAAATCAGGACATCAATTTGCAATTTAAGGGCAAAAACTACGTGAGCGCTCGCATAACAGAAAAACCGACGACCAACCAACCCGCAAAAGCAAGAGAAAATCCAAAAAAACAAAAGAAAACCGGGGAGCAGGGGTCACTGTTCTAATACCAATTCGTGTTCATTTAATGAATTAGAAGGTTGCGACTGCGACCCGCATGTTAGCACCCAAGGGCACAAGTACGAAGCTTACGTGGCGTTTGAACGTAGATTATCATTCTTTAAAATAATAATCGGTATAATGTTACTTTCAGGAATTATATGGAACCATCTTCAATAAGTTTTTTCAGTGCCTCATGATCGGCAAATTTCTCGAGAAGTAAAGTGGAAATATCGTCCAGTTTCTTGGCGTTCTTGACAGCCATCAAAATAATATCCTGTACTTCCATAATCAGCGCATCTGGCGCTATTTCAATGTAATCCGGGTTGGTTTTGATCCGTGCATAATAATGGACGAGATCACTGGCCCACTCTGTCCCAAACAAATCAAGCTTATCGGTGTTACCATCGAACACTACACGGCTAAGCGCAGGTTGTTTTTGAACAACTTCACCTGTTTTCTGGTACGTTGGCGGCTTTGTAGAATCCGAAAAATCACGAAGCATCTCTTCATAAACAAGCAAATAAGCTTCTATCTTGCTTTTATTCTCTTTCACTTCCGAATTAATCATAGCGGCAATAACAAGCTTTTCTTTCTCCTTTAAATCTCGTTCTTTCATAGCCAGATCAAGGGAACGGCTCTGTACGTCTATCACACGGCCAAACCCCCGCATAACAAAGAAGCCCAGTACAATCAACGCCATAATAAACACGGCCACAAGCAAAAATGCACCAAGCATAAAATTTTTGGTCTGCTTGTCCCCTGGAATCGTGGAGTATTTTTCACTAACAGCCCAAACGCCGTACCTATTTTTATGTGCAACGTGCTCAGCTTCCAGATACGACTCCTCATACACGCTACCGTGAATAACTGTACGATCTGCACTAACCAGCCCTTGCTGAAGCATAAACAGACTCAGATCATCCTCTGCATGATTAATACATTGCGCACTGATTACATTCCCTTTTTTGGCCTGAGTCATACAGGTAATCGGCTTACCATCTATTTTCTTTTCCAAGACATTTCTGGCTTTAAGATTAAATACAGCCGCATTCGGATTAATTCTTTCCACCCCCCATAACAAAATCTTTGTCTTTCCGGCAATCAGAAGGTTCACATCCTTAATCGTAACCTCATATTTTTCCTCTTCATGCTCTTGCCAGGTCTTATCCATCTGGACATTCCGCACCGCTTGCGGTGCATCTTGAGCCTGCGCCACAAATAAACCGGACGCCAATACGCTTATCAGCAAAACAGCGGTTATAAATATGATTTTCCCGACAGCTTTAATAACGAGATCTCTTTCTTTCACCGTTTATAATCTTCCCAAAAATTAACAACCGTTGCACTGCGTACAATAAATAAGCCCACACATTAAAACACTCTAGAAGACTAGCAAAACACGCCCCAATATAAAATGGTAAATTTTACGCACCTGCCACATTACATTGACCTTTACATTGAAGTAATTTGCTAACATGCTTTAAAAAGCTTGCACAATATGCGCTGCTGATTATATTTTTGTTCAAAAAGATCTTCATGTTTTACTTGTGTATAGCTTTTATGTAGCTTGTATATGAATATAACTTTGAAAAGTAAAAAATTGTATAAAGAATGCGCATTGAATACAAAGAATTAATGGAACAACTTGGGGTAGGACATATTCTTTCTGCCTATGAAACTCGTCCATGGTTTTTACATGATTCGAAAAACGGGATCATGTGCAGCGCCGAAATACGTGTAGGTCCAGGCCTCAGTGATGTTGAAGCCGAAATCCAGTTCCTGCACGATGAAGACAAACAGCCCGGTTCTGACTCCGAAGAAATAGAGGATAAAGACGAAGATGAAAACGACGAGGAGAATAAAAGGGCAAAGCACGGCCCTAAAATGGGGCAGGACGGCCCAGAACAAATAATGTTTATGCGTTTTCTGCCTAATAAAGAACAAGAATGGCAGGGTGTGTTTTTGATCGTCCGGGGCGAACCTTATCATAGTAAAATTCACAGCTGGGATGAGCGCGGAATGGCCTTTTTCTGTGACTTTATAGCCACCTTGCAAATGAACGAATTACCTGATGTTGACGAACTGATAGAAGAGCACTTGGTCGATCGCCAACGCGGCGGGCGCGGACGACGCGGACGCGTCGGGAAAAAAGGCTTTAAGGTCGAACAAAAAGGCATGACCATGGGCATGAAAGGATAATATAGCAGTTTCACTTAAGAATAGTACAGAATTGCGCCAATGAATTTTTCTTAAATGAAACTACTATAACCTACCCGGCGTGAACGATAATATCGTACTCAGTTGCCACTTCTTCCAGCCCACTCTTAACCAGCTCACCAATAGTCTCAAAGTGCCATTTAGGC
Organism: Alphaproteobacteria bacterium; assembly: GCA_023141075.1. GTDB lineage: Bacteria > Pseudomonadota > Alphaproteobacteria > Micavibrionales > Micavibrionaceae > UBA1672. The sequence continues at coordinate 2,486 of JAGLKL010000002.1, read as the reverse complement.
CCTTCCCGGTTCAAAGAAGCCACACGCATTGCCGTTTCTCCTTCAGAAATCTCTACATCTGGAGAAATTTCATAACGCAGCATTTCCTGTCCGTTGGAAACATTGATCAAGCGTATATAACCATTGCGTATGCTTGACATTTCCTGACCTTTTTCTTCTCCGCGATAGATAGACAGAACAAACATAACTTTGATGATTTCATACGGAATTTTGTTTAAATCGATAGAGATCGTTTCATCGTCCCCGTCCCCGGCACCGGTAATGTTATCGCCGTTATGAACAACAGCTTCGTCAATATCCTGAAGATTATTATAAAATACGAAATCTTCATCCATCCGGGTTTTACCATCATTATTGAGTAAAAAACAACTCACATCAATATCCAGAGCATCAGCATCAAAAGAATTCAACTGCCAGCCAACAGCAACAATGACATTTTTCATCGTCGGATCTTTTGATGTAAGGTTTACCTCTTCTCCCTTTTCTATTTTGTTATCGGAGATCTCGACTTTAATGTCATCTAAGGAGCGATCAAAAATATCCGTCATCTTAAGTAAACCTTTTTAAAAACTGTTGCCTTGCCATCAAATAGCTAGGTTCATCGTGTATATGACAACATTATACCCGATATATGCCAGAAAAAACATCCCACCGGTCAAACGCGATATTCTCCCTTTTAGGAGCAAGACAAGCGTACAGATAAGAGCAGCGATCAATGTCACCCATATATCGAATGAGACAAGTTGAGGCGAAAAACTGTCTTGTTCGATCGGTTTGATCACAGCACTTATACCAAGGATCATGAGAATGTTGAATACGTTCGAGCCGATAATATTACCGATCACCATACCGGCCTGCTTTCTACGCGCAGCGATAATACTTGTGGACAGCTCAGGCAGCGAAGTTCCGAAAGCCACGATACTCAACGCAATAACCGAGTCCGGTACACCAATCAGCCCGGCACTCACTCGTGCCCCTTTAACCAAAAACTCTGCGCCCACAGCAATGCAGATCAATCCCACCCCAAGTGTGAAATAAACCATGTAATCATTTTTGAATACGTCCGCTTCTTCAGGATCTTGAGGAGAAAAATCTTCTTCACGGGAGGTTCTGAACTGCACAAAAACGTATACAGCCAGAATAACCAGCATAATAATGCCTGACATTCTTGTGATCTCGCCATAATAGAGCAATCCGGCTAAAGCGATAGTAGCAAACAACATAAACACCAGATCACGGACCAATTCTTTCGAGATACGCGCACTCAACGTAATAAAAAGCGAAGCACAGCCCAAAACCAGCAGGATATTGGCAATATTCGACCCGACAACATTACCCAGCGCAATGCCCGGAGCCCCCTGAAGGTTAGCAAACACCGAGACAATAAGCTCCGGCAAAGACGTACCAAAAGCAATAATGGTAAAACCAACAACCATGGGCGATATGCCGTGACGTTCAGCCACATACACAGACGCGTCAATCGCCCAACTCCCGCCCTTTATCAGCATAATGATGCCAAAAAACAACGCCCCCATAGACAAAATGCTGGTATCATAAAAAGACAGGGTCAGTGAATCCATGGACGCTTCCTTGATTCCTTCAATAAAAAAGGGAGACCTTTGTGACAGCTATATTTACTTAATCCCTTCTTCCCAGGACAGACCAAAGCCAAAAGCACGATCCATTTCCTCATGACCCGGGAAATATTCCGTACGGTTTGTCAATTTAATCCCATCACGAACATTCTCCAGTTCAGCTATAGCACATAGATCCAGCTTGTCATCATGTGCTTTTAGTGTAACGTACAGATCACATTCGCCGGGAACATCGACAACGATTTGCGGCTTTATCACAGACCAAGACGGAGCCCCGTTATAAATATAGATGTAGATCAAAATCCGCTTAATTTCCTTCCAGTTCTTGCCGTTAATAAGAACGTATTCGTCATAGCCTTCCGCACTGCCTGTACGCTCATCACCCGAAAGAGAAATATAGGGGGGTTCATTCAAATTACCAAACTTCTCACCAAAAGCCTGTAACGAGCCGCGCGTGCCATCCTGAAGCTCGTACAAACAACCAATATCCAGATCAACACCGATTTTCCTGATTTTTTTGAACATCTTGCCAAAAAAGCCGGATTCCTCAACCTTACGATTATCCCATGCTACGCCAATCAAAATAGACTCAAATTCGTGCTCATGAGGAGAAATCGCAATACTTTGCCCCGGCTCTTCCAAAAACTCGCAGTTTTCAGGGTGATCACTTGCCACACGATACCCGGCTGCACCCAACGATCTCCCATGTCCCGAAAAATCAGCAACACTACACGTAGCTTCAGCTAGAGAATGTAATGATGTCTTTTTACTGTGTCCCATTGTTCTGTTCCTCGCTTCTGTTATTATCCTTTTTTGAGAGCACTATAGTCCCTTATTTTACTCTGACAACTACTTAGGGTCAGGACCTATTAATTATATCCATTCTGCGCA
>JAGLKL010000199.1 GCA_023141075.1 Alphaproteobacteria bacterium | reverse complement strand
AACGTGATATGGGCTGGTTTTGGTATGGGCGTGGTTTTAAGGGATTATTACGGCTATTTTTTCGCTTTTACAGCTGTAGCGACTGCTCAATCTGGACATTAACGGTACATCGAAAGTGTGCGGGTTTATTAATCCGCTTTCTTTTGCTTGCTCAAACTTCCTATGAGCTTCAGCCATTTCAGCTCCGATACACTCAGGAGACTTGTCTAAAATGCCGATCACTTTTTGATCAATAGTCTTCATTTCAAATCCCCTTTTCTAACTATACCATTTTACTGTTGTGTAACGCAAATCCAATACCTTGACGTTGGTAATAATCATATAGCATGTCACTGTAAATCCTTATATGTGTGCTCAACTCAGTATCTTCACCAAAATCATCTATTTCTAACTTGAGTTCATTTCTTAAAGTATCAATACCAATAAATCTACCGTGCATATGCCACTTTTTATTATCTGCTAACATCGTTGCAATTTCTTCTGCTCGAACCCTTTTTTCCGCTTTTTTAACGGGAGTTCCAGGCTTTGTAGTTCTGTGCACCTTCCAATCTTTAAATTTATAATTTACAAGCCATTCTTTTAAGAGACTTGTCGACAAATCACGAGCCTGTTCGCATAATCTTAAAAAAGCAAGGTCTTGGTTAGCTAAGATGGCATATTCAGCTTGTGTCATACTGCCGTTGGCTGACTTTTCAACTAGTTCATTGACTTTGTCCAAGTAACCTAAAGCTGGAACAAAGCGCCCTTCCTTATTAATAATTTGAGGATCAATAGGCCCAAGTGATGCGGCATAATCCATGTATACTTTATCACCAGACATGCAGAAAATTGTGCCCGCTGACATAGCTTGCTGTGCAATGATGAAGTAGATGTTCTTGTAGTGCTTGCGTATGGCTCTAACCATAACCTCCACAGCCTCAACACTTCCTCCTGGTGTTGTTATACATATCGCAAGTGTATCTTTCTTATAAGATTTGTTTTTACTAATTCCCTCAATCATGCGAATAAAAGGCCTTTTGATATTCGGGTCAATTTGACCATAAAAATATAAAAGGTTACAGGATAGGGTTCTTTCGATTTCTTCTTCACTTTTTGCAATAGTCAAGAATATCTGTTCATCTAAAATAGAGCTGTGCATAACGTCCCTTATACGTGTTGGCCTTAAACTACACCATCGAGTTTAGTCTTGTCCAGATACGTTCGTAGCTGTACATGGTTATCCTCAAAATGAACCGTCGCATTTTATCCACATGAACCTTTCAAAAACGGCTCAAACATCCTGCTCAAAATCAAGAACGTCTCCCCAATAATACCCAAAAGAAAAAATACCCCCTTTTCGTGGGGCGATAAAACCGATACAATCAAAAAAATTGCTCATTTGGTGAGTTTTAGTTGGCAGGTCAAATATAATGTGGATAGGTGGTCCGATGTTTTTTATAGGTAGCATACTTCATACAATTATAGGGGTGTATATCCTGGTTGTGATTTTAGAAGTCGGCTTAAGCTGGCTTATTGCACTGGATATCGTGAATGCGGAAAATGATGCCGCGAAGAAATTGAGCGCTCTGCTCAGTCGGTTTACTGATCCGGCATACAAGCGTTTGCGCAAATATATTCCTCCTGTGGGCGGCATTGATATAAGTCCTCTGATTTTGATTATCGGCGTGCAGCTTATTGGCGGCCTGCTGGTTTCCCTTTTCTTTTGGTAAAATTAGGTAGTGTAGTTGTGTGTGATTCCGTTTCATTTTACGTGAGAAGAATTGCACATAATACGTGACTGCGCTGACTAATAATGATATAAGCTCCGCGTATTTGGTGATGCTTTAAAAAAACAAAAGACGTGATACGGGACTATGACACAGATTATTGATGGTAAGGCCATGGCCGCCAAGCTCAGAGAACAAATCGCTAGAGATGTGAGTGAACTGCCATACCAGCCGGGGCTGGCCGTGATTTTGGTGGGAGAAGATCCGGCATCGAAAATTTATGTTCGCAATAAAATGGAGGCCTGTGAGAAAGCCGGGATACGCAGTATAGAAAGCCGTCTTCCCGCCGATGTCACCGATGAAGATATTTCCGAAATCATTGAGCCTTTGAATTTTGATCCTGATGTTGACGGTATCTTAATACAGCTACCTTTGCCTAAACATCTAGATAGCGACAGGTTGATCCAACTCGTTAATCCGGAAAAAGACGTGGACGGGCTTAATTTTGTCAATATCGGCGAATTGGTGGCAGGCGGTGATAACGGACTGGTTCCCTGCACGCCTCAGGGCAGCTTAATCCTGATTAAGTCTGTTCTGGAAGACCTCACCGGCATGAATGCCCTTGTGATCGGGCGCTCTCTGCTTTTCGGCAAGCCTATGGCACAACTCCTTTTGCAGGAGAACTGCACTGTGACTATGGCTCATTCGCATACGCGTGATCTGCCTTCCTTGTGCCGTCAGGCCGATATTCTGGTTGTAGCTGTAGGTATCCAAAAGCTAATCAAAGGCGACTGGATCAAGCCCGGCGCGACTGTGATTGATGTGGGCATTAACCGCATGGATAATGGAAAATTATGCGGGGACGTTGATTTTGAGGCCGCCCAAGGCATAGCAGATGCTA
>JAGLKL010000198.1 GCA_023141075.1 Alphaproteobacteria bacterium | reverse complement strand
TTTTGACATGGTTCGTGACACCGAAATCCACATTGGCGGTGAAACAACTTTGGACAATGGTCTGACTGTTGGTGCACATTTTGAACTTGATGCTGATGGTAACGATAGTGCTACCTCAGACGAATCTTATGTTTACTTCTCGGGCAACTGGGGTCGTGTGAATGTTGGTGCTGAAAGCGGTGCTGGTTACCTTCTACAGGTTTCTGCTCCTGCTGCAGATTCTAACATTGACGGTATCGCTCAATATGTATCTCCGTTCATGACAACCGGTAACCTGACAGCTCAGGCTGCTCTGGACTACAATATGGCCGACTCAGCTAAGAATGACAAAATCACTTATTTGTCACCTGTAATGAGCGGTTTCCAGCTTGGCGTATCTTACACACCTGACACTGGTATGGCTGATGACTACACGATTAGCCTGACAGATGGCACAATTCAACAGTATGAAGAAGGTTACGAAATCGGCGTTCGTTATGAAGGCGATTTCGAAGAAGTTGGTGTTGTAGCCGGTGCCGGTTACTCCGTCATCAAAGAAGATGGTACGACTACTACAGCAACAGACGATCAGGAAATGTGGAACGTTGGCTTAGATGTTGATGTTGCTGCATTTGGTATCGGTGCGATCTACATGGAAGACAACAATGGTGAAGCTGGAACTGGCGCAACTGCTGGTGACACTGAAACAATGGTTGTTGGCGCTGACTACACAACTGGTCCTTTCAAAATCGGCGTGTCTTACTACAACTCAGAAGACAAAGCAACAAGCGGTGTCGAATATGACCGTTACACTGGTGGTGTTGTTTACGAATATGGCCCGGGCATGTCGTTCCGTGGTTCTATTCAGCTCTTAGAGCAAGACAACCCGACTGGTACGGCTGATGCTGACGGTACGGCTATCCTGCTTGGTACACAAATCAACTTCTAATTTGAACGTTTGATTTAAAACAGATTTCGATTGGGCGCTTTTTAGCGCCCTTTCTTTACCCCAATTCGCGATTTTTTGTAAATCATTGAAATTACAGGAACCGAAACCCCGTGCTTGACACGGGGTCTTCCGCGCTAATAATTGACTCAAAAGACCCCGGATCACAAAAAAGTCGCGAATCGGGTTTTCTTTTTATTCTTTGTGTATTGTAATCCCCCGGCACCTACCATACTTTAAACTCATGTCACTGTTAGAGAATTTACAAATCGTACACCATCAGATTGATCGGGCCACGCACAAATGGAACCGTCCGAACAGTGACATTAATCTGGTTGCTGTCAGCAAACGCCAACCTCCTGAAAAAATCAATTACGCGCTGAATGCAGGCCATCGCCTATTTGGTGAAAACCGCGTACAGGAAGCCTATGAACACTGGGCCGCTCACAAAGAATCCGGCCTTTATCCCGATTTAAAGCTGCATTTGATCGGCCCGTTGCAAACAAACAAGATAAAAGATGCACTTGGGTTGTTTGATGTTATTGAAACACTCGACCGCGAAAAACTCGCCCGTAAATTAGGCGCAGCGATGAAAGAAGCGGATAAATCTCTGCCATGTTTTATTCAGGTTAATACCGGCGGGGAACCACAAAAATCCGGCATAACACCGCAAGAACTCCCGGATTTTCTAAGGTTTTGCCGCGATGAGTGCGCACTGGATATTATCGGCCTGATGTGCCTTCCGCCTGTTGACGAATCGCCGTCCTCACATTTTGCTTTGTTACGCAAATTGGCTGAGGAAAACGGATTAAAACATCTGAGTATGGGTATGAGTGCGGATTACAAAGACGCCATAGCAAACGGCGCAACTTATATACGTATCGGCACCGACATCTTCGGCCCAAGGATTACATAAGCTTCATAAGTCGCTTTACAGTGTTTCGATAGTGACGTTCTCGTTCGTATAAACACAAAGATCTGCCGCGATTTTCAGTGCTTTTTTAGCGATTTCCTCAGCGTTGAGTTTCTGATCGTAAAGCGCACGCGCCGCAGCCAAAGCGTAATTTCCTCCCGAACCAATCCCGATCAGCCCGTCTTGCGGCTCAACGACATCACCGTTTCCAGTAAGGATAAGAGATGTATCCTTATCCGCAACTGCCATCAATGCTTCAAGGCGACGTAAATATTTATCTGTGCGCCAATCTTTGGCCAGCTCCACACAGGCACGGGTCAGTTGCCCCGGATATGTTTCCAGCTTGGCTTCGAGACGCTCGAATAACGTAAACGCATCAGCCGTGGAACCGGCAAACCCGGCAATTATATCCTCGTCACGCCCCAAACGGCGGACTTTGCACGCATTGGACTTAAGCACTGTATTGCCCATAGAGACCTGCCCATCTCCGGCCATAACCACTTTTTTGCCCTTTCGCACAGAAAGAATAGTCGTACCGCGCCACCGGCTTGCATCAGCGTAATCATTTGCTTTGTTCATCATGACTTAAGATATGGGCAATAGTGTGGTGTGTGTCAAGGCATAAGAAACACTAGAATAAATTTTGTTTAAAGCTAAAACGCACCGGGAATTTTCGAGTCCAAATAGCGCCATCATCTGAATCCTTTACAAACACCCCCTTTTTGCGGCATAACAAGGGGGTATAGTGTTTTCTTAAATAAACCAACGGACA
>JAGLKL010000197.1 GCA_023141075.1 Alphaproteobacteria bacterium | reverse complement strand
CAGGTAAAGGATCGATTTTTTGGCTTGCAGGACATGCTGAAGCATATTCAAGAGACAAAAAAGATGGATAGTTTGCCTGTAAATTTAAACCCGTCAGGGCGCTGCAAATTTTTGTATCTGTTCATGTAAATCGCTTGGTAATAGAACCACTATTACCTGCGCGTTTTTCACGGAACATCTTTTCAAAAATTATGCGTGCGCAGAATGGATATAATTAATAGATCCTGACCCTAAGGAATCAGGGTGTTTTCTCTGAGCTTGCCGAGATCGTGCCTATAAATCAACTACGTTTAAGAAAAAATGAGTGACGATTACATGGAAAATAGAAATAACGTGTGAATTCTGCAACAATACTTATAGATTTGAAAAAGGATGGTTATTAAGTAAAACTACTATAAGGTAGTTTGTAATCTTAGTAGGAGTTAGGAGCGGTTAAAAAATGAAGCGTATATTAATCATTATTGGAACAATAGTTTTGGCAGGCTGTACGTCTATTGGGCAAGATGGAGATCCTTTGCCGAAGATTACATTCGATCATGTCAAACCTTATCCGCTTTATGTTGCTGCATATGAGCCTGTCGGGTTGCCTGTAAGTATGGCACCGAACAGGCCTGCCGGATTTGTTACAGACCCGGATCAAATTATATTTGATTATCTGAACAGTCGTTTCGAAGCTGTCGGCACTCAAGGGAAGTTGGTTGTAAAAATAAGGTCGGTAGACATTGCTCATGAGAGCATTGATTCTGAAAACTCTTTTAATGCCCTTATCGGGCTGAACAAGAAAGACTATTACCGCGTAACCGCCATTATTGATATCAATGTTCTCGGCATTGGCAATATCGACTGGCAAAAACAGAGTATGACGGTATATCGAGACATATATATTTCCGAGCATGTTTCACTGGTAGAACGCGAAAAGCTGGAATTGCAGGCTATGGATCACATGGTTGATGATCTGGACATAGCTTTGCGCAAAATATTGAATGACAATCTCGGTATTTTGAGGCCGCACGACAATATCTCTAACGATTACACATTATGATTTCCGGGATTAATGCTTCCAGAAACTGGGAGAAAACATCACTAGGATAGTGAAAAGCTCCAGTCTTCCCAAGAGCATTCCAGTGCATAATATCCATTTTGCACTATCAGGAAGAGATTGAAATGTACCCGTCGGGCCGATTATTTCTCCTAGTCCGGGGCCAACATTGGAAATGGAAGTCATAGCCCCGGATAAAGCTGTCATAAAATCAAGTCCGACAAAAGTCAGGGCAAGGGTAAGAACGGCAAATCCAAGCGCATAGACGAAGAAAAACCCCATAACCGAGCTTGGCACGTCTTTTGGTAAAGGCTTCCCGTTATAATGCGGCAAAAAGACGCCATTTGGATGCAATAAGTGTTTAATCTGCATTTTTATAGTGCTGTACAGAACCTGAATACGGAAAATTTTAATAGCGCAGGAAGTAGAACCGGCACACCCGCCGACAGCCATCAGGAAAAGAAACAGCGTGACCGCAAAACCTCCCACATTACTGATATCGCTCAGACTGTATCCCGTGCCGGTCATAATCGAAATCACGTTAAACAAGGACAAAAAGCTTGATTTGGCAAATGGAACACCTTGCGAAAACGTTAGATATATCGCCACCGAAAGAGCGGAAAAGGCTATGATACATAAATACCACTTGACCTGTGTGTCTTTAAAAATGATGAGAGGGGTACTTTTTATAGCCTTAAGGTAAAGGACAAAAGGAATGCCACCTAAAGTCATAAAGAGTATGGCAACAACGCAAGGGCCTATGTTTTTAAAATGGCTAAAAGACGCATCAAAAGTCGAAAAACCGCCGGTAGAAATTGTTGTCATGGCATGAGCCACAGAATCAAAAGTCCCCAATCCGGCAATCATATATCCGAAAGCGCAAAAAGCCGTCAGAAACACATAAATAATAGTAATGGAACTGGCAAGTTGACTAGTGCGGGGAAGAGCTTTTTCATTTTCAGATAATTCGGTCTTAAAAATCTGCATTCCGCCGACTTTCAGAAAAGGCAGAACCGACATCGCCATAATAATAATACCGATTCCCCCAAGCCACTGGAGCATCGCCCGCCATAACAAAAGCCCGGCAGGGGCATAATCCAGCCCGGTTATAACCGTTGATCCGGTTGTCGTTATGCCTGACATGGCCTCAAAAAAGGAATCAGTAACCGACATATTTAGAGAAGAGAACCAAAATGGCAAGGCACCGAATGCCGGAAGAGTAATCCATGTCATATTAGTCAGGATAAAAGCGTCACGCGTAGAAATATCAAATTTTGTCCCCTTATTGCTGAGCACCAGTGCTCCTCCAAAAAAGGCGGTAATAACAATGCAAACAAAAAAGGCCTTCCAGTCTTCATAGCCTGAATAGGCGTCCACCAACATTGGAAAGACCATGCTTGCCGCCAAAATAGAAATTAAAATCCCTTCTATAAATAAAATCGGACGGATGTTCATGCTCGGATCTATATCCTTTGTATAGTTCAGATTTAGGGTCAGGATCTATTAATTATAGTAGTTTCACTTAAAAATGGTACATAATTGCGCCAATGAATTTTCTTGAGAATCAAGTATAATTTCCTAG
>JAGLKL010000196.1 GCA_023141075.1 Alphaproteobacteria bacterium | reverse complement strand
TTCGGAGATTACGATGAGCAGTGTCGGGGTGAATCCTAGGCGTGATGGTGTGTTCGTAACCTTGAAGGAAATGGGCGCGGATATTCGTTATGAAAATGAGCGTTTGGAGGCTGGAGAGCCTGTGGCAACGATCAAGGTTAGCGCGAAGAATACGCTTAAGGGCATAGACGTGCCGGAAAGCCGCGTTCCCTCTATGATTGATGAGTTTCCTATTCTGGCCGTGGCGGCATCTTGTGCGCAAGGAACAACGCGTATGACGGGCTTGGCAGAACTTCGAGTTAAGGAAAGCGACCGCTTGTTGATGATGGCTAATGGCCTGAAAGCGTGCGGCGTTAATCTTGAAATGGGCGAGGACAGCTTGACCATTCATGGTACGGGTAAACCGCCAAAAGGTGGTGCGTGCGTGGAAACGGCGCTAGATCACCGCATTGCTATGAGCTTTCTTGTGCTGGGCTGTGTTACGGAAGAGCCTGTGGAGGTGGATGACGGTTCTCCCATCAAAACCAGTTTCCCTAATTTTATTGATTTGATGAATGATCTTGGCGCGGATATTGGTGAGGACGAGATCCTGTAGTTATTTTTTTGCTTGAAAAACTTACAATTATTGGCTTAACTGCTTTTTAATACCCATCTAACATATTAAGTAAATATCTGTCGATTAGTGGCAGAGTAGGAGAAGATATGAAGAAACTAACCTTATTGATTGCGCTATTTACTATTATAACAGTAGGAGCACAGGCAGCAGATCCGGCGATGACCGGCACTAAAATTATAGAGAAAGTCCAAGTTACGAAAAAGAAATTAGCGCCTGCTATCGCATCTAAAATTAAACCCGGCATGATGATCGCTAAGCCGGATGATAGTTCTGATGAAACGCCGGAAGATACAACAGACGCTACTGATACAACAGGCACTTATGCTCTGGATATTGGAGAAATCCAGTTGAGTACTGATCCTGCAACATGTGCTACGAAATGGCATATCAGTGTAACTAACGCTGGGACTGCGGCATCTCCTGCAGGCATAAAAACGTCTCCGGTTGTTTTCTATGATGCAGATGAAAATGGTGAGGTGGAGGAAAATCAACTGAATGAACATCAGCTTTCCCCTATTGCGCCGGGACAAGAGGAACAGATTGTAGGCTGGGTTCCCAATACTTTTCCGAATCTGGATAGACTTGTTATTAATCTAAAGGATGGTGAAGACGTTCTTGATACTGCGTCAGTGCTTCTTCCAGATGAAGGGGATTATTCTATTTCACTGGGTGATTCTGCTGTTGTAGGAAATCAGTTCTCTGTTTCGATTGAGAATGAAGGAACTGCCTCTGTGCCTTCTCTTCTTGTAGTATTCCAAGGGATAACAAGTGCGGAGCCGATTGCAATTTTCAGAATTGTAGAAAATACATTGCATTGTGCTCCTGCAGGCGAAGCACGTACCATGAGCATTCCCGTAGCGACACAAGACCATGTTGGATACAGAGTTATGGTATACAGAACAGGGGAAACTGATATTTTGGCTATGAGAGATTATATCCTTTAAGTCTCTATATTGTTTAGATAGTACAAATAAAAAGGGCTGCGTATGTGGCCTTTTTTGATGGGGGCACATGGAGTAGGTTGTAATATTATATCTATAGTTCTACTGTGTGGCAGTGTGCATGTTTTTAAAGGCTTTGGTATGATTGATAAATTAAAGAGGGCTGGGCTTTTTGCCTTTTTGTTTTTTTTCTTTGCTTACAGAATTTTCTTTCCTGATCTTTTTACGGATATGTTTGCCGATAAATGTGATTTAGGTTATATCGATAAAGAAATAGAGAAAGTGTTTTATCAATCTCCTATGAATTCTAAACAGCAGCGTTTATTTGCAGAAGCAAAAGCAAAATTTAAGAAATTAGAGATTTTGTCAGAGCAAGAAGAACAGGCTTTTCATGATTTTCTGGTATATTTCTTGTTGGAAAATAATAATTGCGACGTTCCGAAGGATATAGAAAATAAAATTTTCAAGTACATTATTGTCGAGGAGGAAAAAGGGTATAAGACGTGTCCGAAAGACACGCACCTAAAAGACGCCGAAAAAGAAGTTGATGAATTAGTAAAAAACAAAGCAATGTTTAAATTGTTAGAGCAGCAAATTTATGCTGAAGTTATAGATAATGTTGATAACCCGGAACTCGCAAAGCTATTAGAAAAAAAATGGAAAAGCGAAGAGTATAGAAAGCGTTTAGTCGTTGTATTGTTTCAGGTAATGAATAGGAAAAAGAATGGTTGTAAGGATTCTTATCAACCTATGAAATATGAGGTGAAACAACTTTTTAAAGAAGTTAAGTGAGAGCAAAAGTAATGACACACATCATAGCAATAGACGGACCTGCGGCGAGCGGGAAGGGAACTTTGGCGCGGAGGCTGGCGAAAGAGTTGGGCTATGCGCATATGGATACGGGCGCTTTGTACCGAGCGGTGGCGTATGAGGTTTTGCATTCCGGGGGCGATCCTGAAAATGAAGCCGATGCGCTGGCAGGGTGCGTTGCTCTGGCGGCCAAACTGGGGGGAGAAGAAGGGACACTTGCTCTTGTAAACCCGGAATTGCGCAGCGAAGAATGCGGTGCGGCGGCTTCGAAAGTAGCGGTGTTACAGGTAGTGCGGGATGC
>JAGLKL010000195.1 GCA_023141075.1 Alphaproteobacteria bacterium | reverse complement strand
CGCAATTCTGTACTATTCTTAAGTAGAACTACTATAAGTTTTATGTTTTCGTAATTAGCACGAAACACCCCGAAGTCTCAAGCACCCTTATCTTTATCAGCATCTTCGTCAACCGTCTCATATTCCACGTCAATAACATCCGGGTCACGGAAATTATGATGATCTTTGTATGGATCGTTAAAGGAACCGTTATGCTCTGCGCCAAAACTGGAAGCTTCGAATCTGCCGGAATGAATCAGTTTTTTGAGCAATATTTCACGAAAAGCCGGAACCAACAGCAAAAAACCAATCACATCGGTAATAAAGCCCGGCGTAATAAGTGTTGCTCCGGCAGCCACTAGGCACAACCCGTCAAAAAGCTCTCTGGAAGGAAGAATACCTTGGCGCAAATTTTTCTGTGCATTCATAATGGTTTGAATACCTTGATAACGAACAATAGCGCCGCCCAAAATGGCGGTAATCAGAGCCATAATCAAAGCCGTTCCCAAACCGATAACATCGCTTACACTCATAAAAACGATGATTTCCGCAAAAGGAATAATGATAAATATGACAAAAAACGGCATAATAATTTTCCCGATATAAGTACTGGTCACTCGAGGCTTTAAGCTTTACCACATTAAAAACGGTGGTAAAATGATTTTATAACTTGTAATATCCCCCGGTAAAGCTGGATAGTCGGGAAAAGACAAGAACGACACTGACAAACACAACCACAAGGACTTGTTCAAGTGACCGCAGAATTAATGATATATGCACTTATCGCTGCTGCACTGATTTTCTGGTTGCGTAGCATTCTGGGCACACGCTCTGATGATGATCCATATGTATCGGTCGCCAAGCTCGAATTAAACAATGAAGGGAAAATCATTACCATCGGCTTTCCCGAAGGCGAGGGAAGCGACGACCGCCTTATGGCTATAGAGCAACTCTATGAAGAAGAAAAAGGCAATATGGCCATAGAAAGCCCGCAAGCACGCGACGGCCTGATCGAAATCGCCAGTGTTGATACAAGATTTAATATACAGACCTTTCTTCAAGCCACGCAGGATGCTTTTGTTTACGTTGTTGAATCCTTTGCTGAGGGTGACCGAGAAACGCTGGCTGATCTATTAAGTCCTCAGGTGTATGAGGCTTTCGATAAGGCTATATCTGTGCGTGAAGAAGCTGGAGAAACCATGCAGGCAGAAATCCAGTCCATCCAGAAATCCAGCGTGGTTGAGACACGCCTTGAGGAAAGACGTGTTTTTATCACAGTGCGCTTTCTGGCCGAGGAAATGACCCATGTCACGGATATAGATGGCAACATTATACATGGCCATCCTGACAAAATCACACAAATGCGTGATGTATGGACGTTCTTCCGTGATCTTAAATCCAGTGATCCGCGCTGGGTAGTGGTGGAAACACGCGAAGATGAAACGGACGATAACATCACGATTCCCAACACACATTAGCTAATCATAGATACTCCAGAGTCTACCGGAGTATCTATAGGAAAAGATATTGTATACCCCACCCACCGAATTCACGGGGAAAGCAAAAAGAGGGACTTTTGCAGAGATTTCTACAAAACCGAAACCCCGTTTTTAAAACGGGGTCCAATACTATGCGAACCGCAAGATTCAATGACCCCGCATCAAGTGCGGGGTTACGGTCGGTGCGGATTAGATCGTTTTCTCCCAAGGCTTTGATTTCATTATAATTTCTCGTTGTTTCTGATGCGTTTCTTCTGTCTAGTGGGGCATGGCTAATCTTTTCGCATGTGCACAATCTGTATAGTTTGTTTGTCGAGATACGGAGATTTTTTGCCTTATCGGCCAATTTTTTAGCCGATTGTGGTGTTTTGTTTTTCATTTACTGCCCTGTTTCCCTTTCTAGTTGTTGTTAGCCATAAGGTTAATATAGGACACAATTCCTACATTGTCAAATTTTTGGCTTTGTATACCCCACCCACCGAATTTATGCGCCGATTCATGAGAATCCTTTTCGTGCCATTTTGCAACTTTTTTACAGATATTCAGGAATCCGGGTGTACATAAAATACGGTGACACTATCTAAGGCCGGATACATTATCTATACTGGCTTTTTTTGCAGTCACGATAGATTGATATATGCGCTTTTTTCTATGTCTAGCACTCCTGTTTTGTCTTACAGCCTGTGATCAGGCCGAGGAACCAACGCCTCTGCCTAAAGAAGATCCAAAGTCGCCGGAGTTGATCCTTACCCCCGCAGAATTCAGCGCTTTGCCCGGATGGGGGGAGGATGATTTCAAGGACTTCGCGCAAGGATTTGCCCGCTCATGTTTACGCATCATGAAAAATCCGGAAGACAAACCTTTTGGTGTCATGAGCAAGGAACACCGGCAGGTCGGAACCTACGGCGATTGGCAAAGTCTATGTAAGAAATTCGCCCGCATCAAAAACCCGGCAGATATCAAAACTTATTTCGAAGCCAACTTTATCCCATATCAAGTCAGTGCGGACGATGAGTCGCTGGGCACGTTCACCGGCTATTACGAAGCTTCACTACAAGGCTCGCGTAAAAAATCTGAGCGCTATAATATTCCGCTCCATAAACGGCCCAAAGATCTGGTCATGGTCAATCTTGGTGAGTTCCGTGAAGAGCTTAAAGGCACGCGTATTGCCGGGCGCGTTAAAGC
>JAGLKL010000194.1 GCA_023141075.1 Alphaproteobacteria bacterium | reverse complement strand
GCCAATGTCGCAGGCACAGCTCAAGGCTGCTTTATTATCGGTGCTAACTCGGAGAAAACCCTGCTGATTAATCCATACGCGGAAAGCTCTAATCAAGTGCCTAATATCAAACTTGAAGCCGGATCAATCGAAACAGCCATCTATAACCTTCTCTCAGCCAGTGACGGCGCAGCGATTTGGGATCTTTCAGGCGGCGAATACACAGCTTATAATGCGGGCTACCCCCATAAGAACCGCCTGCAAAAAACCACTGTCACCGATATGAATGCTACATTGCAGCGCTATGATACAGAGTATATCGATAGCTCAGGCATAGTAACGCTGGATATTTCACATTCAGTGCATCTGGTGTCTTCCTATGGCGGGGCGCTGGAAGTTGTCTTGCCCAATGCAGCCGATGCGACAGGCGCAATGATGATGGTTAAAAAGACCGACACTTCTGCCAATGTGATTACGATTACCGAAAACAATGGAAACGGCCTAGACGGCAAGGACTTTTTCCTCGGTGCAAAGTATGATTACGTGATGATGCTTTCTAACGGCGCAGTGTGGTACGTCATAGCTTCTAACCGTTCAGCAGGCAATACACGCTATCACGATGGTTCAGGCACGTACGATATCGATATGGCAGTAGATACTTATCTGCTCTCAAGCTATGGCGGAGTTATGACCGCACGTCTTCCCCCCGCAGATGCTTCAGAAGCCATAGGGCGCACAATCACAATCAAAAAGACGGACGTATCTTCCAACACCATCACCGTGACCGAGCAAGGCTCAACCGGGCCGGATGGTTATGCCCAACCCTTAAACAGCCAGTATAGCGCGATCACAGTCGTCTCTAATGGCGGGCAATGGTATATCCTCAGCCGTTTTCTGTAAATTCTGACCGCAAAATTTGACATAAACATTCATACTGAGATATGCTAAACTGTTCAGGGAAAACAGAATAATAAAAGTATTCAGGAAGGACGCGCAAATTATGTCAGGGAAATATAAGCAAAAGGGCAAATCTTTTCTTTGTCAAGTAGCAAGAGATTTTAGTGATACTATAATTAACGTTCCGCGAGGGGCAGAAGAATCTTTTGTTACTGCCATTCAGTTAGGGGCATTAGGGATATTTGATCATAGAACAGTAGTAATTTTCCCCGATACAAGAAATGAAAACCCCGAGAACGCTCTTGAAATGTAGCTAAAATATAACTGCATACATATTTGCATATCTTTATAAACCGCCTCGATTTGAAGGCGGTTTTTTGTTGCTCAAAACAATCGTAAAACTCCCAAAAACAAATAAGGATACCCCCAACTCATGCCCGAAATACAAAACTACACACGCGAGCAAATTGCTGAATTTCTGCCAGATGCTCTGGAAATAGCATTGGCCTCCTATAAGAAATTTTCCAATATGCCTGCAACAGAAGAACCCTCAAAGTTCAAAGCACGTCATGATGCCAGTAAAGTAGCAGTCTCGCATATCCAGCTACTTATGAAACTGGCGCAGTGGGCGGATTTGCCGGAAGACCCAACCGAAGTATTAGGTGAAGACAAACAAGAGCAACTGCGCCGTATGATCGAAAATGCCGGCTG
Source organism: Alphaproteobacteria bacterium (assembly GCA_023141075.1). Classification (GTDB taxonomy): domain Bacteria; phylum Pseudomonadota; class Alphaproteobacteria; order Micavibrionales; family Micavibrionaceae; genus UBA1672. Next base: position 1,113 of record JAGLKL010000194.1, on the reverse strand, counting down.
CGAGGTAAAAGCCTATACAGGAGAATAATAGCCAATGGATAAAGAACCTGTCAATCCACAACCACCCACTGTATTACCACTTGCCGATTTCAAGCTTTTCACCGTTCTATGGAACCAGATGCAAGGGAGAAAAACGCCGATAATCCATTTAAAAATGGCTGACTGGCTGGAATCCTGCTGGAACAAAGGCGAGCGCCGTATGCTGCTTATGGCCTTTCGCGATGCCGGGAAAAGCACAATCGCCGGATTATTTGCAGCATGGCTGATCCACGGCAATCCCGATATCCGTATCCTTGTTTTGGCTGCGGATGTGACGCTTGCCCAAAAGATGGTGCGTAACGTTAAACGCATCATAGAGCGCCACCCTTTGACCGAAGACCTCAAGCCTGCCAATGCAGATCAATGGGCTTCAGATCGCTTTACCGTAAAACGTGATCTTGAGCTGCGTGACCCGACTATGATTGCCAAAGGGGTCATATCCAACATCACAGGCTCTAGAGCCGATATCGTGATATGCGATGATGTCGAAGTTCCCAACACATGCGATAGCGCCGCCAAACGCGAAGATCTGCGTGAGCGGCTGAGTGAGATTCCCTATGTCCTCGTCGCAGATGGGGTGCAGTTTTATATTGGCACGCCGCACCATTATTATTCGATTTACGCTGATACCCCGCGTGGCGAAATCGGTGAGGAAGAACCGTTCTTGAATGATTTTACGCGGCTTTCCATACCGATACTCAATAAGGAAGGGAACAGCGCATGGCATGAGCGTTACTCCACCAAAGATATCACCAATATGCGCCATGATTCCGGGCCTAATAAATTCGACAGCCAGATGATGCTGAAACCAGTCAATATTATGCAAGGACGGCTTAACCCGGATTTGCTACAGATGTACAGTGGCGAAGTCATCTTTGATAGCTTCAGCAATTCGCTATATATAGACACTAGGAAAGTGGTCGGGGCATCCTGCTGGTGGGATCCGGCTTTTGGCAGTGCGAGCGGAAACGGTGATGATAGCGTATGCGCCGTGGTTTTTACCGATCAGGGCGGGCTGTTTTTTATTCAGGAACTGATCTATATCCGCGCCGATGAGAATGATAAAACCGACGA
>JAGLKL010000193.1 GCA_023141075.1 Alphaproteobacteria bacterium | reverse complement strand
GCTCTTGCGGCCTGTTTATGTGGTTCATCATGCGACACGCTCAAATAACTCCCGTTCATGCTCAATAAGTTCACGTGCTATTTTCATGGCTTTGTAATGTGCGCCATTAATAATCTGCTCATTAATCTGCATAAAAAAGATCGAGCAGGACGGCGCGGCTTTTTGTATATCATTGACCAGATCAAAATAGTGCTTGTGGTATTCTTTGGGGCTACGCGAGATATACATACACTGAATAAGAAAATACACTTTTTTACAAGGGCTATCTGCGGCATCTTCCTGCATAATGTCTTTTTCACGAATAATAGGGGCATCGCCTGCTATATGAAGACGTGTACGCTGGGAACTATTCGTAACCACAGCCTCGCCGATTAATATTTTCTCCCGGGGTTTTAAATCAATAACCAAAGCCATGGAATTCTTCCTTTTTTAATCCGCGTTATGCAGACGCTGTTACTCAAGATGTTACACAATTAATAGATACTGACTCTAGAATAATCGAAGCACCTCTTCTTGTGAAGGAGACGCTAATGACAACGATGTTGCGCTAAGCGTCATTTTGGTTTGCAAGGCCAGAAGGTTTGCACCTTCCTCGCTCAAAGCTGTAATATTAATCTCTTTCTTACCCGCTTCAAGAGTACTGATCGTCTCCTGAGTAAAATCCTGACGCGTCTGGATGTCAACCAGATCACCGGCTATCATAAGCCTTAAGCTTTGCGTTTCATCCAGCGCTTCTCGAATAACTTCAATAGAATCCGTAACAGAAGAGGGCGATTCAAGGGACGTATAATCCAGCTCCAGCCCTTCAATAGAAAGATCATTTCCCTGAGTAATCATCGCATTACGCTCATTCCAGCCAAAACGTGTTGTCAGCGTATCTCCAGTCAGCAGGTTAACGCCGGCAAATTCTGCATTTCCGGTAACAATGCCGATGCGCTCAATAACCGTGTCTAACTCTTGCTCGTATTTTTCCGTATTAGCTTCTTCATCTGCACTAACGGCTTTTTGCGCCTCAAGAGCGATGGATTCGGCATTTTTAATCAATTCGGAGAGTTCGGAAATGCTCTGAGAGGCTTGTTCCAGAGTTTTTATAGACTGAGATATTTCTTCCAACAGCCGGGTCAACCCACTTGCGTGGCTGCTCAGACTTTGTGTACAAAAATCCTGTGCGGCCTCACCGATGGATTCCGGTACAAATGTTTTCAGCGTGGTCTTATTACCTCCGGCATGTGCGCTATCGCACGTGCAATCAGCACGTTTTGTGTTTTGCAACGATTGGAGATTATTGCGTAATGCGGAAGTTAAAATTGTATCAGAAGGCATTTTACTCAAGTATCCTTTTTCCAAGGGCTCATCACCGCAGAGTTCTTCATTGGCCTACAGGCAATATATAATAGTAACATGCACTTAACAAAGGGTTAAATCAATCATTTCTCATAAAATTATTATTTTGTATTAAGGGATTAAAGTAAATAAAGAATTTATTATATAAACAAACAGGAACAGCCTGCTGTTATACAACAAGAAAAACATTTTTATGATAACTGAATTCTTATTCTAGGCTAATATACTATAATGCGTCCGACCAGTATTCGGATCGACATACCAGTCCATTGTGCTGATTTGGACGGTAGCTTCACTCTCAGCGTTTGCATCAGAGCCTGAACCGGCATGATCTTCGGATGAATTACTCTTCTCAAAAGCCTGTCCGTCACTGGCCAATTCAAAGCTTAAGTTTCCTTGCGCATCAAGCCCGGCATCACTCATTGCCTGTTCCAGAAACTGTGCATTGCGCTGTAGCATCTGGTGTGTTTCGGCTTTTTCCGCTGTTAACACTATTTTCGCGGTATTGTCCTGATCGATGCTCATCTTAACTTCGACGCGTCCAAGTTCCGGCGGGTCTAATTGTAGCCTGATCGTTGTCTCTTCACCGGCTTTAATTGCCTTTTGCATGGTCATAGAGACCATTTGCGTAGCCGGATGAGCGTGTCCGGCGCTCTGAGCCTGCATGCCTGCACTGCTCATCATGCTGCTTTGTGTTTGTATAACGCTTGTGCCCAATGCAATTTGCGAGGAAAACGCTGTGTCACCTTCAGCGCTCACAGCAATTTGTCCGGCACTGTCGACTTGCAGGAATCGTTCGCCCGCGCCGGTAGAAGAAGAGCCTTTTTGCATTTTGACATTAACCGTGTCTTTAGTGTTTTCACCGTCCATATTTGCCTTAAGAGATGATTCCTTTCGCGGTTGTTCTGATGCACTATCAACATCTTTAGCGCTCATGTTCTCATTTGCCGCACCGCTCCGGTTGCTTCCCGTACTATCAGGAGCGGGCAAAGAGTCATTAGCCTTAGGAACTATGCCTAAAGAAGAACTGTCACTTGCTACGATGACGTTGGAAAGTGCCGGAGTATCAGCCACAACCATTATTTGAGGGGCAGGGGACAATGCAGCCGGATAATATTGTGCCAATAACCCGGCTAAATTCTCTTGCTCTTCAAGGCTTAACTCGCCGGTTAAATAAGCATTGATCTGATCTTTCAGTTCGGTCATATCCTCGGAGCTGAGTCCCGATAAAACCACGCTTAAATCAGCGTGTTCATCGCCTTGCAACTGCGCAAAGATTCTCTGGATAACGTATTCGCCGTCGTTATCTGTGTTTCTGTCGATTTGGCCTATTAATGCGCCGAGCAGTTCAAAAAGAGAGCCGA
>JAGLKL010000192.1 GCA_023141075.1 Alphaproteobacteria bacterium | reverse complement strand
AGATTCGAATGACTTAAATCGCAGGCATATAACTCTGCTTCCTTAAAATTCGCACCGGAGAGATCCATATGATTCATAGAACAGCCACTGAAATGTGACTGGCGCAGATTTTGGTCTTTTAATGACAATCCTCGCAAATCTGTGTTTTCCAGCGATGCCCGACGACCTCCAATACGTCCCTCCAGAAAGCGGCTATGTAGCTTTGCCATTGCATCAAGCTGGTCTTGAGAAATCTTTTCAAGGTCAGGAACGTCATCGTCTTGCTGCTGCATTGTAGTATATACTCTCTTTACAGGAATGGCGGATCATACGAACCATAGATAGAAGTATTCTTGTTTGATAATTATGCTTTTACAAGAGCAAATTCAGAACAATCCTAATTTACTTATCCTTTACATGCAACATAGTTAGCAGGAAGGTGGTAATGTCTGGATCAATCCAAGGGGCTTTACCGTGTATTTTGTAAAGAATGCGTCCGTCATCACTTACTATAATGGTCACCGGGATTGTTTGGGGGGCAATAAGTTTGCGCAGGGTTTTGTCGGCGTCATAATATTCTGCAAGTTCGGAAATATTGTATTTTTTGATTATTCTGGAGACCTGTTCGAGGTCTTCAGGTTTGTCGATGCAAACACTAATAATTTTCCAGTTCTTATTGTTGCGTAGAAAAATATACCGCAAATTTTTTAAAGCGTTCAGGTTGGAGATGCACTCTTTACATTTGACCGACCATAAATTGATTAACATAAATTTTCCTTTTTCAGGAAGTAATACTATTTCTCCTTTCGGGCCTGCTATTTCTATTGTGGGCATAAAGGGTTTATTCGTGATTTTTTCCACAAGTGTGAATTTAGCCATCGCTGTATGCCTTATATGATCATATGCAACCTGATGCTTTACCCAAGTCATAAAGGAAGCGACAATCAGGACACAAAAAATGCCAATGTAAAGAAGATTATTTCGGATCACGGTAACAGATTCTCCTAGTGTTTATCGTTTTTTTTATTAGAAACCCTTTTAAGTTTAACAAACGTTTAGGGGTTTCTTTTTTCACTTTAACAAGATACAAAATTACGAAGCATAATTCAAACTTAAGAATATAAAAAATTACGCTGAAATTAAACGGATTATAAGACAATGAAAAGGTTGCAACGCACATTTATCATGCTGTTATTAATTAGCTTTCCTTCCCTGATATTGAGTGGTTGCGGAGTCAAGCCGGAAAGTGTGGAATCTCCTGCCGGTGTGCAGAATGATACATTCCCTAGTACATATCCGGATATTTCGACTGATCCGGTACCATAGCTTCAGGAAATATATGCACATGACCAATTCAAAAACAGGATTTCATAATCATAAAGGCGTTATGTATGTCGATGATGTCTCATTAAGTGATATTGCCAGAGAATATGGAACGCCTAGCTATGTTTATAGTGCTTCTGTCATACGCGAGCAGTACAATGTGCTTGAGGGAGCTTTAGCGTGTGCTTTACCAAAGAAAAAAAAACATCTTCTGTGCTACGCTTGTAAAGCAAACTCTAATATAGCTATTCTTAAGCTATTGAGGAATCTTGGCTGCGGGCTGGAGATTGTCTCGGAAGGGGAGCTTGTCCGTGGTTTGAAGGCCGGTTTTAAGGGTAATAAGATTATTTCCACCAGTTTCGGCAAAAGTTCTGATGAGATCAGGGCGTGCCTTGAGGCAGACATTTTGCAGTTTAATGTTGAAGCTGAAGCTGAACTTGAGATGATTAACGCTATTGCCGGGCAGATGGGTAAGATTGCGCGTGTTGCTTTTCGCTTGAACCCTGATATTGTCGGCGGCGGCCACAGCAAGATTTCTACCGGGCGCAAGGAGGACAAGTTTGGCAATACTGCTGCAAAGATTCTTGTGCTTTACAAGCGTGCCGTTGAAGAGATGGAGCATGTTACCCCTGTGGGAATTTCGATGCATATAGGCTCTCAGATTTCGCAGGCTGATACGTTTAGGCCGGGGTTTGAGCAAATAGCAGAAGTGACTGAAGATTTGCGTGCCCAAGGTTTTGAAATCACCCATCTGGATATTGGGGGCGGTTTCCCGATTGTTTATGATAACGAAGATATCTTGGATCTTGATGAGTATGCCGGTTGGGTAAAGGATTTTATTGTGCCGCTGGATGTGCATATCCAAATGGAGCCGGGGCGTTATATGGTTGGGAATGCCGGTATATTGCTGTCGCAGGTTCGATATATTAAAACGACGCCTTCAGGAAAGTTTATGGTTCTGGATGCAGGTATGAACGATCTTGTGCGTCCTGCTATGTATGGTGCTTATCATGAGATTAGACCGATTCAAAATAGCGGAAGAACAACCACAAGCAACTATGATGTTGTCGGGCCTGTTTGCGAGAGCGGGGATCTTTTTGCCAAAGGGCGGGAATGTCAGGATGTTGAGGCGGGCGATCTTGTCGCTTTGATGTCGGCAGGCGCTTATGGTTTTTCCATGGCTTCGAATTATAACAGCAGACCACTGCCGGTGGAAATTCTGGTTGATGGCGATAATGTTGCTGTTATCAACAAGCCCCAAGGCATCGAAGATATCATGGTGAGAGAGAGCATTCCATCGTGGTTATAGTTTTTCTATCAACTCGGGCAGCGTTTCAAACAAATCAGCGACAAGGGTGTAATCAGCCATTTCACAAATCGGCGCTTTTTCATCGGTATTGATGGCAA
>JAGLKL010000191.1 GCA_023141075.1 Alphaproteobacteria bacterium | reverse complement strand
ATGTCTTATACTCTGGCAATCACTATTTAAAAGCGCAGCAAAATTCTTTCTTCCCGCCACATATTTCAATATTATACAATTCTGTGAATAAAAAAGAGACTAATGACATTTTTTCGTAAAAATCTGCTAAACTGAGGAGCGGAGAGCGTTTTTGCTTTTCCATGAAATGGTTACGTCTATGGCACCAAACACGAGCATCCTAGAGCGCAGTGTTATCCAGAAAGGAAAGGTCTTTGTTCGTGCAGGCGAAGAGAACTCGCGTGCATACGTCATTCAAAACGGGGAGGCTATTGCTTTTACCCTTCAGGATGATCAAAAAGTTGAAGTTGCACATTTCGGCCCCGGTGCCATTATCGGAGAGTTGGGGCTGGTCTCTGATGAGCTATCAATACTCAGCTATGAAGCCCTGACCTTGTGCACCGTTGTCACTGTAACACGTCAGGAATTCCAGAAACGTCTAGCAAGAACGGATAAAAACATCTCTACGATCATGGAGCATGCCGTAAATAAAATTAAATACTATGAGAATATAGAGATACGAAAAGCGCTCAAGGCAGCAGAAATTGATGAAACTGCCTATCTCCTTATGAACAACCTTCTTAAGGGTATCTCATCCTATGATAAAAAACTGAAATATGAAAATGCCATACTCCCTCCTCTAAACAGCTTAATCAAAGCCATTAAAGGACTAAGAAAATCTCAACGTAGTGAAGATACTGCTCTTGATGTGGAAGGCAATAACGCCGAAACGCCGGAAGAAGAAACGCCTCCTACACTATAACACCGGGATTTTTTTGCTGTTGATCCTGTTATTCTTTCGAGTCTTGTTTGTAAGTTTCCTTCAACATCTCAATTTGAGCAACATGCGAGCTCACACGTTGCATAGCAGACTCCGCTCTTTCTCTTGCTTTTTTCGCTCTGGCCTGACGAAATTCCGCAGGAACATTCTTGTTTGAACCGCAAGAACACAAGCCTCTCAGAGCAACAAGATGCCCTCTCAAAGAACGCAAAGCAGTCTCAGAACTCTTAATGACCCTGCTCCGCGCATTTTTATAATCCCTGTTGCGTCTTGCAAACCGGTTCTCTTTCTCCCACTGATTCAAACTCTCGGCACTCTGGCAAAACTCATCTAACGTCTCCTGCGCATCGATCAAAAAAGCAACCTTTCTTGCCGCAACATAAGTATCTTTTACAATACCATGACTGACTTTTCCGCAATTATACCTTCCTCCTGCCAAAGCGTGTTGCGGAAAAACAAACGCGAGCGTCAGAATCGCAGCAAGTATCCATAATCCTGCCACCGGAAAGCGCCGTATATTTATGAGATGCACCATCTTTCACAACTCCCATCACAAAATTGTTACTATAAGGGAAGATTCTAGCATATTATTACAAAAACAAACAAATTTTTCATCGGAGAACGAAAAAACACCCCATCCGAGCTATAGCTACTATAAATAAATCAACCGCCCGCCTACCCGGCCTTCATTGATTTCGGCCACAAGCACCATTTTCTAACAAACATGTATTTTCTGAGCGGCGTTTTTACAACCAGCACCAATATTCCTATAGACAGAAGACACCACACAGCCGGCATTTCATTAAAATTATCTGTCAGCAGACACGCCAGAAGGGGCCCAACCGTGAAATGATAAAGCGTCAATCGCCATGATCCGTATAAAATCGGCAATAAGAAACCCACAAAAACATAGGAAGGAAATGTCGTAACAAGGTAGCTAAAAGGAGAGTTCGCAATAAAATTGGTCAAACCGTTTAGTGGGATTTCCCAGGCAATATGCCAGTCCCCTTCAACCGAGCACAAATGCTTACCGCATAAAAGATTCCCTTCCACGCACAATCCCGCCCATTCGAAAGGATATAATTGTAACAACATAAACACAGACGAAATAAAACAAGCGCCATAAACCGAATATTGAATTTTAAGCCTGATACGGTCGGGAATAAAATACATAGAGAGCAGATTGATAAAAAACGGCTGGAACGTAATATGAAAATAGCCCAGTAATGTTGCAATCTGATTTGAAGGCAAAGCACAGCTATTGATAACAAAATAAGTATAGCCCTGAAGCAATTCCATAAGCGAAAAATACCCCAAAGCCAAATATAACCTTGGACTTTCTCCCTTATAAACAGCATAGCCCGTTGTAGCGAAACCAATCGAAGCGACAACAAAAGATGCTTCCCCACTCCAGCACATATGTATTTCCTTATACAAAACGTAAAATCAGGATTGACGCCGGATGGTACACCGTATTGTTCGTGAACACAAAGGATAAAGCCTGACCCTGAGATGAAGACCGATGCATCACTCTTGCTTTATACGGTAATCCCACCAGTACCATTTTTTGACATACATGTATTTCCTCAACGGCGTTTTTACGACCAATAAAAGAATACCAATGGAAAGCAAACACCACACAGCCGGCCATTCATTAAGATTATTCGTCAAAACATCCGCAAGAATCGGCCCCACTAACGCATGATATACAGTCATCCGCCATGAACCGTAAAGTAACGGCACAATAAACGCAGCCAAAAGATAAGTCGGGAACCCGTGAGACGGTGTATGCGTAAAGAAATCACCAATACTATTGGTCGGAACTTCCCAAGCAATATGCCACTCCCCGGAAACAGAACAAAGCTTGGGTCCGCATAAAGTGCGCTCAGCATTACAAGATCCGGCCCAATCGAACGGATAGAGCTG
>JAGLKL010000190.1 GCA_023141075.1 Alphaproteobacteria bacterium | reverse complement strand
CTCAATGTTGCTTTTAAGCAACCGACTATGGCCGTTGACACGCACATCTTCCGCGTCGCCAATCGCACCGGTCTGGCTCCCGGGAAAAACCCGTATATCGTAGAACAAACCTTGCTCAAAATAGTTCCTGAAGAATTTGCCTTGCATGCTCATCACTGGCTGATTTTGCATGGCCGCTATATCTGCAAAGCCCGCAAACCCGATTGTCCCAACTGCCCCGTCCATGATCTATGCAAATTCGAAGAGAAAACTTCTTCCTGAAGCGACAAAAAACGACAAAAAAGGAGCCGGACGTCACACACGCGACATCCGGTTTCATAATTTTAACCTCGTAAAGAAAAAGCCAATCAGCCCCGCCTTATGAATAACTTGCACGTGCTTTAGAAAACAATCCGCTTTCTGCATTCACAGGTGTTCTAATGCTTTCTTTCTTAGGCGTTGTTTTCGCCATAGCAGAAGCTTCACTACCGGCGCGATATCTGTTCACACTATTCTGGTCAACTTCGCCTTTTATCGGAGTCATGCGACCATCAAGCACCGCACCGGATTCAACTTCAAGCTCGCGATAAGCAATCGAACCGGTAACAACACCCGTTGACTTAAGAGTCAAACGGCCATTCACGGTAATATCACCTTCAAAGCGACCTGCAATCGTTGCTTCCTCTATTTCCACCGTACCGTAGAACGTACCGCTTTCAGCAATATCAAGAACTTTTGCACCTTTCAGAGCGGCCTCAACAGTTCCTTCAACAAGAAGATGATCACAAGCATCAATCTCACCGGACATATTGATACCACGACCAATGGTAAGCGTACGGTCTGCACTGTTTCCATATAACGACGGCGTTTCCTGCACCTGATGTGCCGCACCATAGGAACCGGCATAGCTCGGACGTGTAATAGAAGGCTGGTAGTTACGTTCCTGCTGCTGGTCAGAAGGCTTTGGCAAAGAAGGGGCTTCTTCACGTTCACTTTTAACCGGAGCATATTTACCTTGAATGCTTTCTTCTTCCTGCGCTTTCATCACCGTTTTCTCTTCCTGTATTTTTAATGGGGTAAAACCATATTTGCGCGGCTGAGAAAGATCCTGCTCTTCACTAGCATCTTGCTCTTCTGCCTGACTCCGACGTTCATCGTCTTTGTTGTACGCTTCTTCTGGTTGTTCTTGATTTTTTTGTTCAGCATCCTGAACCTCTGACTTCACTCGATGAAACATCTTTTTTACACCTTTCCGCATGAAAATATCTGCACAAAAACGTACGATTAAGAACGTACGCTAACTCTCATAACCTGCTCACTGAATGGAAGAAATTTACCATGATGCCCCTCGCCCTGCAAGATACGATTCACAGTTTTCCCCACACAAAAACGCATCACTTTGATTCATCACACTTTTAATTTTTTGTTCTTCTATTATGGCAAGAATACTGGCCGATTCTGCATCAATTAATTTTTTTGGTCAGAATCAGCTTCGTACACAATTCCCCTTACCAAATCACATATCATGATAATAATCATAGATTTTTTGTGCCATGGCACGGGATACCCCCTCGACTTTTTCGAGATCTTCAATACCTGCATTCTCTACACCTTTTGCAGAACCGAAATGCAGCAAAAGCGCTTTTTTGCGTTTAGCCCCTATTCCCTCAATCTGATCAAGTGAGGACTGAAAAATCGATTTACGCCGTCGCGCCCGGTGTGTTCCTATAGCAAATCTATGCGCTTCATCCCGCAGACGCTGTAAGTAATGCAACACAGGATCATTTACCGGAAGCTGGAATGTCGCACGACCCGGCATAAAGAACTTCTCACACCCTGCATCACGATCCGACCCTTTGGCTATGCCGACAACTGTCAGCGCATCAACAATGCCAAGCTCCTCAAGCACTTCCAAACACGCATTGAGCTGCCCCTGCCCGCCATCAATCAAAAGCATATCCGGCCATGCTGGAGAATCTGGCCCATGCCCCTCTTTCAAAGCCCTCTTAAAACGCCGTGTAAGAACCTCGCGAATCATACCATAGTCATCACCAAGCCCAGCTTTCTCAATATTAAACGTCCTGTACGCGTTTTTGATAAAGCCGTCTTCTCCTTCAACAATCATGGCCCCAACCATTTTATCGCCTGAAATATGACTATTATCATAAACTTCTATGCGCACCGGCAAGTCTTCAAGCCCGAATAAATCAGCCACGCTCCGACGCAAAGACAGCCTTGTTGCCGAATGGGCAAGATGCCTTTCCAAAGCCTGCTTTGCATTTTTCTCAACGAAATCAATGGCCTGCTTATATTTACCGCGCTTTGGCATCAAAACACGTACAGCACATCCATTTTTTTGTGTCAAAGCCTGCTGCAACAATTCTACCTCCACTAAAGGCATATTCACAACGATCTGCCCCGGTATCGCCTTGCTTTGATAAAACTGCGCTATAAATGCCGCAAGCACAGCACTTGGTTCCTCCTCCTTGCTATGGCGTGGAAAGTAAGCCTTGTTCCCATCATTGAAACCGGCGCGGTAAAAAAAGACCTGAATACAGCTAACACCTTGATGATTATAAAGCGCCAGAACGTCCGCATCACCGATATCACTATTCACATCGTAATGCGCTTGCACACTGGCCAGAGCCTTTATCCTGTCACGCAATAGCGCTGCATGCTCATAATCTTCGAAGGAACTAGCCTTTTGCATCTGCCTAGTAAGACTCCTGCGCACAACATCACTTTTCCCCTCCATAAAATCCTGAGC
>JAGLKL010000019.1 GCA_023141075.1 Alphaproteobacteria bacterium | reverse complement strand
GCAGTACATGCCAAAGCATATTCAAATTGGCAAAGGACTGATTGCTAAGCCGCTCTAGCAGACGCACCAACCTTTATACCCGCAAAAGCCAGAGCCGCGTCCACTTTCTCGCGGGCTTGTTTGGAAGCAGGAATAAGCGGAAGGCGCACTTCATCGCTACATATTCCAAGCGTTTGTGCGGCATACTTAACCGGGGCAGGGTTGCTTTCGCAAAACAGATCACGTGCCAAAGGAAGCAGCTTGTCACGCAAGGTATTAAACGTCTCCATATCACCGCTGCGCCAAGCATTTTGCATATCCGCAGATTCTTTGGGTGCGATATTCGAAACCACGGAAACACAACCAACGCCGCCTTGCGCAAGAAAAGCGGCAGCCGTGATATCATCACCGGAAAGCTGGCAGAAATCCGGGCCGATTGCGTGGCGTGTTTGCAGAGGGCGGGACAAATCTCCAGCCGCATCCTTAACGCCTATAATATTGGGAAGTTTTGCGAGCTTTGTCATGGTCTCAACACTCATATCAACAACACTGCGTCCCGGAATATTATAAATAACAATCGGGAAATTCGCTTCATTATGCAGCGTGGCATAATGCGCAAACATACCATCCTGAGTTGGTTTATTGTAATATGGCGTCACTATAAGCGCAGCATCCGCACCTATTTCTTTGGCATATTTTGTCATAGACAGAGCTTCGCTTGTATTATTCGAACCCGTTCCCGCAATAACTGGAATTCTACCCTTGACCACATCGACACAACGCTTAAGAATAGCAAGATGTTCTTCATGAGACAAAGTCGGGGATTCCCCCGTCGTGCCACAGGGAACCAATCCATGCGTACCATTTTCAATTTGCCATTCTATGAGGTTTTCATAGGCCGACCAATCGATCTCACCATCTTTAAATGGCGTGATCAGGGCTGTGATAGAACCATAAAACATAGCATCTCTCTTTTGTTACAGGTCTTTAAAGTGAAATTCAATCTATCGTGTCATTCCAAGCTTTGCAACAGTGTGCTGCTATCTTGCACCGGTATAAAGCCGTTTTTTTTGAGAAAAACCGAAATATTATTCCCCTTTATGCATATTCTAGCTTTTGTTATTTTGCTTGCGAGTGCGCTATTTGCACCTCCTTTTGTTCGACCTGTTCCGGCACAGGATGAGCAATACAGTATTTACACACGTGGCCAGACCAAAGAGGCCAGAAATCTGACCATACGCGCACTACGCTTGATTGATAAAAATAAATGGAAAAAGGCTAAGGAGCTCATCGCTCTAAGCAAAGACCCTCTGGCAGCAAAAATCTATCACTGGCTATTATTGACACACACAGATAAGGGGGAATGGAATAATCAGCTCTTTATAAGCCTTTCACAATTTATCCGCCATAATGCTCAATGGCCCAATACCAAAAAAATGAAACAAAGCGCTGAGGAGGTGATGCCTGAGACTTTGTCCAATAATGAGGTCATCGCCTGGTTCGAAGATTTCCCCCCGCAAAGTTTTAAAGGCATGCGCCGTTATATGGATGCGCTTATTATTAACGGCAAACGCGACAGAGCTAAAGAAATGCTGGCACGCTGGTGGGCCGGTTCTGAAATATCCCGCGCCATGCAAAAGCAGATTGTGCGTGATTATAAAGCCTATCTTACTCTTGATGCACATAAGAAACGTTGTGATACATTGCTCTATAAAGGGAATTACGGGAACGCGCTGGCTATCGCCGATTTGCTTGGTGACGGTTACCCGGAGCTTGCACGTGCCCGCATGGCGCTGGCAAAAAATAAAAATACCGGGCTAGGCAAGCTTATCGACAAAGTCCCGGATTCCCTGAAAAATGATCCGGGGCTGATGTATGAGCGGCTACGTTGGCGCAGAAAAAGAAATCTCGATAAAGGCGCTCTGGAGATTTTGCGCAAAACCCCGCCTGCGGAAAAAGTTCGCTACAAAGAAAAATGGTGGAAAGAGCGCCATATTATGATTCGCCGATTGCTGGAAAAAGGAAAATATCAGCAAGCTTATGAATTGTCCTCGGCGCATATTCAGGATAAAGGCTTTGCATATGCTCAGGCTGAGTGGATGGCTGGATGGCTTGCGCTGCGTATCATTAATAGCTCGACTGAGGCTTATGAGCGCTTTACCGCATTATACGCCAAGGTTTCAATGCCGGTGAGCAAAGCGCGAGCTGCTTACTGGGCTGGCCGTGCGGCAGAGGATATGAGCCAGAGCGTCATAGCACAAAATTGGTACAAAAAAGCGGCAGAATTTAAAACAACCTTTTACGGACAGATGGCCGGAGCGGCATTGTCACAGGAAAACCAGATGCCCCAAAGACGTCTGCCTCACCTCTCGTCATCACAGCGAAAAATATACGAACACTCGGAACTTGTGCAGGCTTCGGATTTATTCATGGAAGCCGGACAGGATGAAATCTCGGAAGACTTCATAAAGGCATTCTTGCAAAAGGACAAAACACCGAAAGCCTATCGGTTTGCGGCTGAACATATGGAGAAGAAAGGCAATTCTCATATCGCTGTGAAGATTTCCAAAAAGGCGGTGAAAAAAGGGTTATTCTTAACCAAACAATCTTATCCTACCATCACCAAACACCTGAAAAACATTAACTATACGGAATGGGCGCTTATCCATGCGCTCATTCGCCAAGAAAGTATGTTTGATGTTAATGCAAAAAGCTCCGCAGGCGCACGCGGTCTTATGCAGCTTATGCCGAGAACGGCACGCCATTTAGCAAAAAGCTCCGGCGTTCCGTACCGTAAGTCTTGGTTGATGTCCAATCCAAAATATAACATTACATTGGGGTCATATTATATTGCGCAACTCATTAATCGATATGATGGTAGTTATCCATTAGCTCTTGCCGCGTACAATGCAGGGCCTAGCCGGGTGAATGAGTGGCTGAACCTGTTCGGAGACCCCCGGAAAGGTGAGGTAGACATGATTGATTGGATAGAGATTATCCCGATATATGAAACCAGAAATTATGTGCAACGTGTGATGGAAGGCGTATATATTTATCGGCTGCGATTAAAACACATACAAAAGCAACCGGAAAAACAATTACATGTTGATTATAATAATAAAAAACCCGGTCTGAATAGAGATTTATAGACGGAAAAGTGAAAATATTAGCTTATGGTTTTGTAGGAATCTAAATTATGCTAAAGTGTAATCCGGCTGGTTTTGAGCGCACGGCTCAAATATATTGCAACATGAGGCCGATAATACAGAAAAGTGTGTGAAGGGAAGTTATGAAACTGCTGATTGCTGATGATCATACATTGTTCAGAGATGCGCTTGTTCAGTACATAGAGAGGTCTAACCCGACATCGGCGGTTGTGCTGGCCAAGGATTTTGATGAAGCGTTTGAGCTTCTGAAAAAAGACCCGGAGCAGGACTTGGTGATTTTGGATTTGCGTATGCCCGGTATGAGTGGATTGCGAGGGTTTGACGTACTCAAGCAAAATTTCCCGGCGCTGCGTGTGGCGCTTATGTCAGGTGTGGCTGAAGAAGAGGATGTTCAACAGGCGCTGAAGGCCGGGGCGGTCGGTTATTTCCCCAAAACAATGTCAGGACGCGCTTTATTGACAGCGATTGAGCAGGTTGTTGCCGGAGAGAGCTTCGTCCCGAAAGGGAAAAATTCAGCATATATGCCGTCTTATTACGCAGATGATGTCACTAAGGTGAATGGTGATTCAGTGGAGGCGAAGGTAGAGTTTACGCCCCGTGAATCGGATGTGTTATCTTATTTGCTTGATGGTGCTTCGAACAAAGAAATTGCGCGGGCGCTTGATCTTCAGGTTGTCACGGTAAAATTACACGTTCGTGGAATTTGCCGTAAGCTCAATGCAAAGAACAGAACACAGGCAGCGCTTAGAGCCAAAGAAATGGGTATAAAACCTGTATCTTATACCCAGACAGTAGCATCTTCCCCGCCACCATCTTCACCTTCTCAATCGGAATAAACAAATCAGAGTTTAGACCTTAACAAAAAACAATAACTAAGGATTGTCGCATGATGTTCTTTCAGGGGCGTGGTTACAAATATTTCTATTATATTTCGGGGATTATTGTTTTGTCCCTGTCAATGCTTGCGCTGTATTCCGCTACGCAATTAATGGAAACGAAGCGCACGGTCAGAGAAAAATACAAATATTATGCTGAAGTGTTCATGGAGATGGAAGACGCAATACATAAATTCGAGAAGACTTTTCTTAATTATATTGCCGAAGAACCTGACACAACGTTTCTCAAGGTCAAAAGCGAATTCAAAGTACTAAGCGAAATATTAGATGAGTTGCAGAAAAATCGCCACGTCAATCTGCATCAGATGAAGGACGATTATCTCAATTACGAACTAACCTTATATCGCGTGAATATGGAAACAGCACATTTGGCTGACTCCCTGAATTCATACGAAAAAGGACAGAAAAAAGATCCGGTGCATGATCGCATGATGT
Source organism: Alphaproteobacteria bacterium (assembly GCA_023141075.1). Lineage (GTDB taxonomy): Bacteria > Pseudomonadota > Alphaproteobacteria > Micavibrionales > Micavibrionaceae > UBA1672. The sequence continues at coordinate 7,801 of JAGLKL010000019.1, read as the reverse complement.
ATGTTCAATATGAGCGTCTGGAAGTTATTCATAATGATGTCAGTAAGCTTCAGAATATTGTCATACGTAGTTTCGTCCATGCTCTCCTTGAAGGGCGTATCAAGGAAAAAAGAGTCTGGTGCTACTGGCTGATTTTTGTCATGGGTTTTTGCGGTTTTGTCTTGTTAATATCAAATTCCTGCAAAGTCAAGGAGCTGGAAAAACTCAATTCAGAAAAAAAAGGAGCCATGGATCTTTTACAAGAACGTCTGGCTGCATTAGAAGCGGCGACGGATGGTATTTTTATTGTTGATGCTCAGAGCAATATTACATACATGAACGGTGCTTTTTTCAAAATTATAAGTGGTGGTGGGAATTCACATAACGCTGAGCGGAAACGAAAAGAGCTGTTTGGCAAACCGTGGCGCAAAGTTTTCTCAAAGTCGGATGTAGAAGTCATAGAGGAAGATATTCTTTCCGAGCTTCAGGAGAAAGGGTCATGGATAGGCTCATTCCAAATCTTTGCTAAAAATAAGACAGGAAAAGGGACATGGACGGATATGTCTTTAACCCAGCTACCTGAAGGGGGTATTATCGGAACTGTTCAGGATGTTTCTTACAAAAAAAATGCGGAAAAAGAGAAAAAGCAGCTTGAAGAGCAATTCTATCAGGCACAGAAGATGGAAGCAATCGGTAGGCTGGCCGGGGGAGTTGCACATGATTTTAACAACATCCTCGCCGCCATGAACGGCTATGCGGAGTTTTTGATCGATGATTTGAAAGAGGGAAGCGAGCAGCATGGATTTGCCGAGAACATTTTGGCGGCAGGGCGGCAGGCACGCTCATTGGTAGACCAGATGCTGGCTTTCTCACGGCGCGGCAACAGTGAGCACGATGTTGTTGATGTCCGTCAGTCTCTGGAAGAGGCTATTGGAATGATCTCCGTAAGCTTGCCCAAAACAATAGAATTGAAAACCGGTATCAGAGCCGGATGTTTGCTGGTGAGAGGCAACCCCACGCAAATATTACAAATGATTATGAATTTATGTGTTAATGCGCAAGACGCAATAGAAGATGACCGCGGCAATTTATACATATATCTGGACGTTGCCAATACGTCTGCTGTTGATATTCCGGGCGTGATGCGCAAAGAAATGCCTGATCCGACTGAAACGCCTTATTTACGTATTGATGATATGGGAGCCGGACATGCACGCATGGTCATAGGTCATTTGATGCGCGATTGTTGCTATGCGAAATTAACTATACAGGATTCCGGTACGGGAATTAGCCGCGTGGTCATGGAGCATATATTCGAGCCGTTTTTTACGACAAAGTCGGTTGATAAGGGAACGGGGTTGGGTATGGCAACTGTGCATGGTTCATTGGCTGCTCACAGCGGTTTCATGGTAATTGACAGTAAGCTTGGCTCAGGAACAAGATTCGATGTTTATTTCCCTCTTCTCGTTGAAGCTGAAGAAAACAGCAAAGCAATAGCTGAGTGTTATGGAGACAAATTGCCGGAAGAGGAAAATAGGAGCACCAAGATAAATTTGGTGGAAAATGACGAAAAAGAAAAGCTCTCTTCTCAGACAAAAGCCGGTAGGAAAAAAGGTAAAAAGAAAAATAAAAGCCACATCTTATTGGTTGAAGATCAGGAAAACGTACGTGATATGATTATAACCATGCTCAAACGTCTGGGGCACAATGTTTCTTCGGCAAATACCGGGATGGAAGGACTCGATATGATACGCGAAAACCCCACCGCGTATGATCTGGTTATTACGGATTACAACATGCCGAAGATGACCGGGCTGGAAATGGCTCATCAGGTTTCTTTGGATATGCCTGATTTACGCTTTGTCCTGCTTTCCGGTTACAATGAAGAAAAAATGTGTGAGCTAATCAAGGAGCATAAATCTTTCAAAGCAGTTTTACGCAAGCCGGTCTCCAAAAAAATTCTTGAAGAAGTTATCAAGGAAGTTATCAAGGAAGGCGTAAAATAATACATCTTTAACTGCGCCCTTCTTTCCACCACAAAAGTAACAAGGCACAAAGCAAAGCCAGCAGGCTCGCCCATTCCGGCAGCAGGGCAATATCTTTGACGCGTGTAACTGTAAAATCATCATTATGGCGTAGGGCAAGCCAGTCCGAGCCGCCATAACGCAGTGCTTTCTTATAAGCGCGTAAGCTCGGGCGCGGTGTATCGCTCAGCCAGATATGAGTGCCGCCTGTCGGTTCGATAAGTGGCTGCATGAGCTTTGGCGTTGTAATAACGCCGTCAAGCTCCGGCGGGTTGATATCGCCGATAATGGCAAATTTACGCATACCTTGGACATCTTCAAATGCATAAATACCAAGGGTTTCTGCTTTTAATTTATGAGAAAGCATACCTTGCGTATTTTCTTTTAAAGTAATGAGCCGGGATTTACCATCCGGCGTTTGCATTGACATCGTCTCCTCACTTTTGCCAAAGCTCTGTTTTTCGATGGTGACCTGATCTTTATTTACATGTACATCAAAAGCGCGTTCATCAAGATCGGGCTCTTTCATCAGCCAGTGCACAATACGTCGCAAGAGCTCGGCATGTGGCCCACCGCCATCATATCCCCGTGACCACAGCCAGATATGATCGCTGGAAAGCTGGGCGACACGTCCTTTATCAACACGATCAAGAATAAGCAAAGGCCTGTCTTCTTCATTGCCTGCACTCATCAGGATATCGCCGCGATTGGCCTTGACATTGATATAACGCAGCCAGTCTCCCCAAGGCTCCTTTTCTCCCGACGTGCTTGCCCGGTTGTTCCATACAAGGCTTCTGGTAACCGGATGTTTGTGCCCAAGCACAGTAATCTGAGGGGTGTACTTCTCTTCTGTGACATGACCTGTCGGGCTACCCGGCAGGATTTCTCCCAAAGGCGTATCATAAATAGAACTGCGGCTGGCAAAGGCCGGGCCGCTCGAGCTTAAAAAAGCTCCGCCCATACGTACGTAACGTACGATATTGTGAAAGTATATATCAGGCAGGATATTATTCACGCGGTACTGATCAAAGATAATAAGGTCGAAATCATGAAGCTTGACGTTAAATAACTCATTAAACGGAAACGCTATTAGAGACAGCTCATTCCGTGGTGTATAATCGAGCTTCTGAGGTTCGCGCAAAATAGTAAAATGCACAAGATCCACACCGGGGTCAGAGGTCAGCAAGTCCCGCCACGGACGTTCACCTGAATGCGGAATGCCGGAAATCAAAAGCACTTTCAATCTGTCACGCACGCCATTAACTAAAATTGCGGTTTTATTATTAGACAGAGTGATTTCATCGGCCACGCCATCTACTGACAATGTAAAAATATTCTGCCCGGCACTGGTAATAGGCAGGTTTAGCGTTTGCTCATTATTGACGGGCACATAAAAGTTGCGCTCGGTTCCGTCATGGAGCTGTAATGTAACCTTTGCTTCATTTTGAGTAATATTACTTGTGTCTTCAATTCTGTAGATCACAGAAATATTCTCTCCAACCAGACCGTAAGCCGAAGCATTCGTCACAACAATGCGCCGGTCTTTCTCCCCTTTACGCCCTGTAAGCAACAAGTGTACCGGGCCGTACGCATCTTTATAACGCTCAACATCTTGCGGAACGTCATGGATTTGACCATCGCTAATCACAATCACACCAGCCCGTCTTTTAGCAGGAATATCGGCCAGCGCCTGATCCAGTGCCGAGAACAAATCGGTGCGACTGCTCAACATCTGATCCAGTGGCGCGTGAATAACACGTACACTAAAATCACTTTCTTCCTCCAGAGTTTTTTGTACATAAGACAAGGCGTTTTCTGCGTGCTTCATACGTTCACCGAAACTCTGTGAAGCGCTCTGATCGACGACAAGTGCAACAATATCCTGCGTATAATTGCGATCTTCCTTGAGCAAGGAGGGATTAAACAAAACCAGCATGAACAAAGCGAACATCAGACAGCGCCAGCCAAGAGCGCGTTTGTGATAAAACGCAGAAAAAACAAACAAGACCACACCCGTAGCGACAAGTACCACCATAAACGGCCAGTCAACAACCGGCGTGAAGTGAAGTGAGGCCGCAAGCTGGGCGTGTGCATTCGGGTCGCTGTTCATTGCCCAAGCCTCCGTAAGATGTGAGGAATATGCACCTGATCGGCTTTATAATTCCCGGTAAGTGCGTACATCACCAGATTAACACCGAAACGAAGGCTCATCTCCTGCTGGCGGAGCTTGGGATCGCCATTTTCCCTAACATAACGATTGGTGTTTTGCCGAGAATGGGATTCTGCCCACGAACCGATCCAGTCATTACTACCGATAATCACCGAGGAGACATTATCGCGCCCGCTTGTGCTGATGCGCTCAACCCATAAAGTCTCGGAGTTATAACGTCCCGGAAATTCTTCAAGCAAATAAAACGTGCGGCCAAGCACATGATCTTCAGGAATTGGCACAATCGGCGGAATATCCAGTGACGCTGTAATACGGCGTAGAACCTTGGCGTTTTCCGTATTAATCATACTACGCGTCGAGCGGTTTTGATCGCGCGTATCAAAAATAATTGTGCCGCCGTGATCCAGATAAAGCTGAATGTTTTCCATGGCCTTATCTGAGTAAGTTTTTTGTTGTGGGCTGATGGGCCAGAATATAATCGGGAAAAAGGCCAGAGTATCGCTTTCAGGATTTAATTGCACTACGCCCGCAGGTTCAACGGATGTGCGCTGTCTCAGGGCTTTTGATAAGGATTCCAAGCCATTATGGGTCATGTTATCAAGAACGTGGTCTCCGGTTTCAATATGAGCCAGATAAAACCCGTTCGCATAACGCAATGCCTCATCATCTTTGGCAAAAGCAGGTTTTCCGGCCACAACAAGCAAAAGTACAAAAACCACCATTGCAGCTTTTCTGGAAAAAATCTTGAACAGGTAAGCACCTGCGCCAACCATAAAAATCATAATCAGCCAGTCCAGACAAAATAAACATGTCGCTGCATAAAGAAAAACCGGAGACAGGCTGATCTCGTAATCCTGTGCATAGCGACTTTCCATCACCCCGGAAGGAAGAAACAAAGGTGTTTTAAGCTTTTCCAGCGTATCGGTAGAGCCGATATTAAAGGCAAGTTGGGTCTGGGCACTGCCGTACAAACCGGGTGGGGTTAGGGAAGAGGGCGTAAATTTCTCTATTTCACTGACCACGAGAGGCTGCACCGCCCCGCTGGGAGAAACAAGATTGCCATATCCGTCCATAATCAAAAGCGGGTCAAGCGTTGTGAAATCATGATTCAGATTGACGCTGTCCCGTCCGGCAAGACGGATTGTGCGTTTAATCACAGAGACATAAAGCCCTGATAAAGCGAAATTAGACCAGTCCGTATTGGCCGTTGTATGGATAAGGACAATCAGCCCCTTATCTCTTTTCTGTGCAGTAATAAAAGGTGTGCCATCCGATAAACGAGCCCAGACTTTGCTGTTGATAGTTCCTTCAGGATCGGCGAGAACCTGTTGACGAACATTAACATCCTCAGGAGCATCAAGACCGTAAAATGGACTATCTTCGCTAAAAGGGGCAATGCGTTGCGGTTCCGCCCATGAAAGCGAGCCTGACAGTGAACGCCCGCCGGAACGTAAGATTACAGGCAATAAGAACTGCTTATTTTGTGCATCGGCTAGATGCGGCCCCGAAAATCGTAATAGCAAGCCGCCACTTTTAATCCATTCTTCCAGAGTATTGAGTGTTTCGGTGGGCATAGCGCCTGTATCGGGCATAATGATAGCGGAAACACCTTTATCAATCAGCGCATGCACATCACCAAAGCTGACAATGGCAAAAGGTTCAAGCGCACGTTTGATATAATATGTGTTTTCGATCAAAGGTGCACCGCTTTCCGATTGCTCTGTGCCTACAATCCCGACTTTGCGCTTTTTAAAATCGTCATCCAGCAGGAACATGGCTCCGGCTCCTTTATGTCCGGAAATATGAAAACGCGATATTTTGCTTTTCAAATCCTCAAGAATATCGAATATTACGGTCTGGGGGAGGTCATCCGGGACAATAGTCACAGAACGTACATCCAGAAGATCGCTACGTTGCGCTAGAGCCTGCACCGAAACGGGTAGGCCGTTGGCAATATCCTTTGGCGCATCAACATCAATACGGATATCGTCACCTTTTTTAAGGTCTTTTCTTGTCAAAGCCTGTCGGGTTGGGCGAAGCAAAAGCGGCAGGTTTTCATCCGCAGGCGAGATAAAATGCAAAGAGCCCTGAGTTTGAACGGCGCGTAGCGTGTCATTAATCCCGCCTTCATCCAGTCCGTGAGATAGCCAGATACTATAAATAGGCTCACCTGTATTACTACCCTCTATCGATTTTTGCAGAGCTTTATAATCCGCAGGCCAGGGATTAGGCATCATTCCGCGTAATAAGGACAAACCCTCACTATATGTCACAGGGCCGTGCTGGGTAATCACTGTTTCTCCCAAAGACGGCGTGGTGGCTAAGATATAAATCTCACGGCCTTCCCGCGCTGCCTGAGTGATAATTTCTTCTGCGGTGCTGATCTGTGTCTCCCAGATTTGTGCACATGCCCAGCTATTATCAAGAATAACGCGCACCGGGCCCTTACCTAATAATGACGCTGCCGGATTGATGACAGGTCTGGCCAAAGCGATAATAATCATCGCCCCGATAAGAAGACGAAGGGCGAGTAGCCACCATGGCGTACGGCTTGGTGTTTGCTCTTCACTGACGAGACCTTTCAAGAACCGTGCAGCCGGAAAGAAAATTGTTTTAGGCGCAGGAGGAGTAATACGCAAAAAGTACCATATCGCAGGTAAAGCCAGCAGACCCGTAAGAATTATCGGTTGCATAAAAACCATTTGTGATAAAACACCAAACATTATTTGCGCACACTCCCTCTTTCTACGGATTCCCAAATGGCTTTGAGTGTATCGGCAATGTCGTTATCAGTGCGGTGAAGCTGGTAATTCCAGTTATGGCGCAAGCACAGCGCCTTAACTTTTTTTATATGATCGATAACCCGCTTTTGATAACTTTCACGGATATTGGAAACATTATTAATGATCTCCTCATCTTTCGGAGTCATCCCTCTAAAGCGTACGCGACCGGAAAAGCCAAGATCTATTTCCGCCGGATCAAGAACCTGAATAATCAAGCCGTTTTTACTCTGTTTGCCCAGAAGTTCGAAGGATGCTTCGATTTCTTCTATCGGGGACAGGAAATCACCAACCCCGATAAAAATCGCATGCCGTGGCAGAGCGCTGGAATGAATATCGGGGAGCGTTGCATCTTCGGGCTGCGCATGGCCGCGCTCCAGTAAATATTGTCCAAGTCTTTCAATCGCCAGTTCACTGCGCCCGGTACTCATCTGTCCGTAAACACCGATTTGTTCATAGCTGCGTTGTAATAAAAGGGCAAGAGCCAGACATATGATTTGCGCGTTTTCTTCTTTGGTAAAAACCTTGCCTTCCGGGTTAGAACCGAAATTCATACTTTTCCCACCGGCGCACCAGAAGAATATTTTACGTGTAACAAGCCATTCTTTTTGCTTGATATAGATGTCGTCGCCTTTGGCAGATTGGCGCCAGTCAATGTCTTCCGGACGGTCTGTTGGCAGATATTCACGAAACTGCCAAAAGTTTTGACCAGTCCCCGGTTTGCGTCGCGCATGCTCGCCATGCAACGCGCTTTCGGCTATCTTCTGGGATTTGAGCATCAGCGTAGGCAAAGACACAGAACTATCTTCGGCTTGTGTTCTAAGCTGTTCTAAAGCTGATATAGTCAT
>JAGLKL010000189.1 GCA_023141075.1 Alphaproteobacteria bacterium | reverse complement strand
TAAAATAGTTGCGACTGGCGTTACTTTATATCCGAGTTCGATATCGCATGCCGCTATTTTCTCTTCCCTGCTTTAGAGCACTAATCCCAAGCAAGAGCAGAACCAGCGCACCGAGCGCCAATCCACCACTCAAACCCCAATTCATAATTCCACGATCTATAATTACGTCACCGGAGTTTTCAGGATTATACAAAACCGTAACGCGATCCCCGCCCTTATATAAAGAATGAGACGACCCGACACTGTCTTCAAAACGCGCCTTGTTCCCGGCAGCATCCTTGAAAGCAACCACAGCATAATACGTATAGCCGCTACTATTAGAATTACTTGAATAGCGTGAGTTAATATCCACTACTTCGCCTTGCGCACGCTGGCCGTTTAAGGTCATCTCCAGCATATCCAGTCCGGCATAGTATGATCCAACCGATAGACCTGCAACAATAAGCAACGCAATATAACCGGTAATAATCGCCTGCCCGGCTTGCTTCTTAGCCCGAACGTCAATTTCGCTTTGTCCAAGCTCAACCATTTTATTATTCTGTTTTCCTGAAGAAATCCCAAAGTTAAACCCCTTCCCGGATTTTCTTTGTTCCTGAAACGCTGTCCACGCCTCATTGATTGCCCCGCTCGGAGCTTTATCAATAGCTATTCGAATGCGCCAACCAACAACCCCGATAATCAGAAACATTATCACCAAAGACGCCGGAGTCCCTTCAAAAGAGCTCACAGCCTGATACAAAATAAAAAGCCCGGGCAAAAGAAAGACTAACCCGAATATCAAAAGAAAAGTCATGGGTTTTCGCACTTTTTCGGGCTTATCAGGAAACATAAGCAAGCGCACTTCTTTTCCCGGCATCATCCCAAGCAAAGAATTCCTGCCTATCGAGCCAACACGCTCCATCCGATTTCCGTTAATATCCTGATATTCATAAACCGGATAGTACATTTCCCCGGAAGTGTTGGTTTTCCCTCCGCTTTTAACCTCCATAGATTTTCGTTTTGCAAAAAATGCAATCATACCGGCCACAGCCAGAAACAAAAAACCAAACCCGGCAAATATCATCCCTATTCCAACGCTGTGCCAATAATCATCAATCACAAAACGTTCAGGATCAGATTCATCATAATATACACCGACTTGTGTCCCTGTTTGAAAGGAAATACTACTACTACCAAAGGAATCCCTAACCTCCCAAAGCTTTCCTCGTTGATCTCTAAATTCCAAAACTGCAAAATAAGATGTCCCATTTTCACTATCATAGGACTCCTCATTACGGACAACCGTCGCCTCGGCATATGTTCCGCCTGAAGTTAAGGAATAATATTTGTAGATTGTATAAACGCCAATACCGGAAAATATTAAAGGCAGAGCAAGAAATAACAAAACAAAAATTGTTGCAGCAATATTTCCTTTTTTTTCAACAGCTTCCTCTTTTGCGCCCTCACCCTCCTCGGCATACTTTTCCTTCTGCTTATTAATATAGTTCCTCGCTAATACCATGCGCACCGCGCTAACCCGCCCTTTGATAGCTTGTGCATTCATACGCCAATAAAGCTCATAGCCAATCATCCCGCCACCAAGAAGCAAAAAAACACCTCCCATTAACAACATACCGGCTAGGTTCAAAGATTCCATAAACCCAAAGACAATATCAAACATGAATCTAACCATCTCCTAAAGAAGTTACATATACCGCACAGGGTTAAGCGCCGAAGTTCCGCGCCGCAGCTCAAAATGTAGCTGGGGCGTAGAAACCGAACCCGTAGAACCAACATTGCCTATCATACCGCCGCGCTTAACAACTTGACCTTTGCGTACACTAATCTTTCCAAGATGAGCATAGGCACTCATCCACTGGTTATCATGACGTACCAAAACTAAATTCCCTGACCCTTTAAGCGCATTACCTGCATAAACGACAACACCGTTTTCCGCAGACTTCACGGAAGTTCCCCTTGCCGCAGCAATATTCACACCATCATTATAAAGCCCGCTTTTCTTCGAGCCGAAACCGGAGATAACCTTTCCCTGAACCGGCTTAAGGAATTTGCTTGAAGAACGCTTGGGTGTTTTGGTTTTAACTTTCGTGATGTTAAGAGATTCAGGCTTATTATAACGCACAAGCCGCACAGGCCTTTCCTGTGGAATAGGGACACCATTTCTGATCTCTGTCGGCTTTCTTTCCGGTTGCTGTGAAGCTTTCGTTACAGCATTTTGCGATATTTGCTTTAATTCAGTCTTCTCGACACTTGCGACCTCAACCTTTGCTCTATGCCTGATAACCGAAGGCAGACGCAAAGTCTGTCCAACACGCAATATATACGGTGCCTTTATGCCATTAAGCCGCGCAACTTCCGAAGAGTTCACACTAAACATACGAGACACACCATAAAGCGTATCACCACCACATACTTTATATTCCTGTGGCGGCGGCAATTTTATGCGCTGCCCAACATAGAGCATGAAAGGCGGTTTAACATGATTAAGCACAACAATATCACGCATCGGCAACCGATAACGTTTTGAGAGACTATAAAGCGTATCGCCTTTGGAAACAGTGTGAATACCGGCACTGCCAGCACCACTGGCCGTCCCGTAATGAACAACAGGCGCAGACGAGCCGCCACAAGCCGACACGCCAAACAAAACCATCAAACCTAGAAAGAACAAACGAACGTTCATCACGGAATCTATAATACACACTCTCCAGAGATAGGTCATTATGAAATTAACGTCAGTCGCAATTATTTCTAA
>JAGLKL010000188.1 GCA_023141075.1 Alphaproteobacteria bacterium | reverse complement strand
TGAGCGAATCACAAATATGATTCGCACTGTCCTTGCTCATCGGCCCGGCCTGAATGCGATAAAACGTTCCACCGGGAAGTGTGGCTTCCTGCACACGGAACCGCGAAGCACCTAAAACGGAATACTTAGTTTGCATCTTCGACCACTCTTCCGGTGCGCGTGCTGCGTCTGTAATACTGGCGAGCTGCACAAAATAAGCCCCGGCTTCCAATGATAGTTCAGGCTCAATATCTGTTGACGTACCTAGAGCCGGTTCAATGTTACGAAATTCCACGCCATCAACCTGTACGCCTCCAGTATCATAAGAGTCTCCCTCCAGCACACTGCGCACATATTCCAGTGTTTCAGGAGACTGTCCAGCACTGTGCAAACTCGACGGGACAGGCTTGCCTGCTATTGCAGCATCGACCGTTTTAGTCGGCGCCGCCGTCAACGACGCCGAACCAAGCGCTAAAGTTGCAGGCTTTTCTGCCACGGCTGCTTTTGCCGTCTTATCTATAAAGGCTTGTGAGTGATGAGCCGGTTTATCGTCATCAACACTGCCATTTTTGGAAGAACCGATTTTTTGTAAAATATTATCAGCCGCCGGTTTTTCAAGATCAAAAGCAGGAGCAACGACCGACTCAACGGAAGGAGAAGAACCGGAAGACTCAATGCTCCCGGAAGATTCCTTGACATCGCGCTCGGAAAGAACATCAATCGCCCCTTCAGCATGTGCGTGCAAAGCTTCCAGATCATCCTGAGCCTCGGCAGAATCCGCAAAAGAGGCCGCCCCGTCTTCACTACCCATCATCGGACTTTGTGTTGCACGGTTAAAAGCCTCTTCCTTACTGATAAGATCCTCCTGCCCCTGACTGGCCAACAGATTCTCCACAGCTCTTGTCTGCTCCTCTGCCGAAGGCTGGTCGCCACGCGCCAAAATCGTGCTTTGGCGGTGAGGAATGTCCATCCCCCCCGGATCACCGGGCGCATGTTTGATGTCATCCAAATCAGCCTTAATGATAGGAACCGACCCGCCTGTATCATCACCCGAAGAATAAGTTATCACAACAACACCGATAAAAAGCAGCAATGCTGCGGCCAGCACCCCTCCGGCAACAGCCGGGCGATGCAATTTACGCAACAATGCCGAAGTCCCCAGAGAATACAACAGTGAAGAAATCACTCCCCCGCCATCATAATTCGCAGGACTTTGACGGTGAGACCCTTTTCTTTTGGGTGCTTTCAAATAATGGTCATAGCCGTATTGATGAAATTGATCGCCTTGGCTCATGATATACCTTTTCCCCCTTACGCAAAGAAAAACTCAAAATGCAAAATAACACGTTCCCCCGCTAGAATCTAAACCCTAACAACGCGCAGCCTGAAAACCTGACTTGACCACACGCCTCCCATATCTATAAAGACACTAATTATGGTTAGCGCAAATCCCAGTAAAGGTCAAAGAGCCTTTCGTGCTCACGTATCGCATATCGGTCGGTCATTCCGGCTATATAATCTGCTACAATACGCGCTCTTACCTGCTCATCACATGGCACGCCGCTCTCTTCCATACGCCGCTGCCAGTTATCAGGAAGCAGGTGATAATTCTTGTGGAAAGCTTGGAATAAATCACAAACGATGCGCTCAACCTTCAAACCGATACGGTTGATAGTATAGTGCCGATACATCCGCTCAAACAGGAAAGCCCTTATTTTCTGCACATCTTTGTGCATCTGCGAAGAAAAAACGACGATTTGCCGCCCGCACATGCGTACGTCTTCAGGTGATTCGGGTTTCACAGCCTTAAGGTTAACTCTGGTCTGCTCAAGCACATCTTCCACCATTAACCCGATCATCTCGCGTTTGGTTTCCTGTATTAAAAGACGCTCGTTAATTCCGGGATAATTATCACGAATCTTTCCTATAACTCGTTCCAAAACAGGGACTTCTTCAAGATCAGAAATAGTAAACAATCCGGCTCGTATACCATCTTCAAAATCATGATTATTATAAGCTATATCATCCGACAGAGCCGCCACCTGTGCTTCCAGTGAAGCATAAGTGGAAAAACGCATATCCATCTTCTCCTGCAACTCACGCGCTCCAATCTGCGGATCACCGGTAACAGGACCATTATGCTTGATAACCCCTTCCAGCGTCTCCCACGTCAGATTCAGACCGTTCCACTCGGGATATTTACGCTCCAGCGTCGTTAAAACGCGCAAAGACTGATCGTTATGCTCAAACCCGCCATAAGGTTCCATCATCTCGCTTAGATGCTCCTCTCCAATATGAGCAAAAGGCGTGTGCCCCATATCATGCGCCAGAGCAACAGCCTCACACAAATCCTCATTGACCATCAAAGAGCGTGCCAGAGTACGTGCAATTTGTGAGACTTCCAGCGTATGTGTCAGACGCGTACGGTAGTGATCGCCTTCATGATAGACAAAGACCTGTGTTTTATATTTCAGACGGCGAAAAGCACTGGAATGAATAATGCGATCATGATCGCGCTGAAATGCTGTGCGGTGCGAGCTTTCCGGCTCTTTATATACCCGCCCAAGCGTTTCTTCGGGCTTAGATGCATAAGCCGCCAACGGCAAAGCACAGTAATTATATGAGGGTTGTTCCATTATTCAAACTCTTAAGTAAAACTACTATAATACTTAAAAGAGCTTAAAACGAGTGAACGCTGACGTAAAGCGCCTTATAGTAGTTTCACTTAAGAATAATGTTTATGTGAAAAAATACTATAGTAGTTTTACTTAAGAATAGTACAGAATTGC
>JAGLKL010000187.1 GCA_023141075.1 Alphaproteobacteria bacterium | reverse complement strand
GCAGGTCATTCAAGAAAACCGTGCTACAGCTTTTCTTCTGAATTTAAGAAGAAAAATTGTAACCGTTACTGAGTAACCATTTCCTGCATTAAACTGGCTATTTTGCGGTCACTTATGTCTGGGTATATTTGCTCCAAGACGAGTTTTACTGCTTCGAATGCATGAGATTTATAGCCAAGTTCGGGGTAATATTTACCAGCGGTGAATGGAATTTCTACATGTTCATCGAAAAAACCCTTAAGAAGTTGGATGCTTTTCCTTAAAGGGAGGTCTCTGGGCGTTTTTCTTTCTAATTTTCTTTTTCTTCGTTCTTCTTGGTGCGCTTCAGAATTATATGCATCTAAGAATAAATCGATTACATCCTGGTTTTTACCATCACTGTTCTCAATTTTGCATGGTGTGTCGCAGGCACTTTCTGCCGCTGCCTTTATATCTGCAATGAGTGACCTTAACTTGATATGAGGGTTATGTGGGTCGCTAAGGATATAATCCCAAGTTCCATAGGAGTCTCTGTATCTAAATAAAGGATGGTTAAAACCGCTTAACTCTTTAAAAAGACGCTTATCTGCGCTTCCCACACTCAAAAGTTCGTTTAAAGAGTTAACAAGCTGTTCGGCATCTTTGCTGACTTTCATTTAAGCTTCGTTCTCAACATATTCTGGAGCTGATTGCTCAACATCATGGTAAACTAAAAGAAATTCACTATAGAGATTTTGGAGTGTTTCTTTAAGCAGAGGCTTTTTTTCGGGAGATAGGAGCAGAATGCTCGCAACTTTCGCTGTTAGTGCATTACTGGCAAGTTCATCAACCTCTTTCCATTCTACATTCATGGGGTCAACGGCGAGTTTCATGCGGCCTCCTCTATTGTAAGAAGCATTGCTTCGATTGCCCGATCTGTTGAAGCACGAACCGGGTCAAGGTTTAAACGAGCGTAGATTGCAGTGGATTGCTGGCTTTTATGGCCGAGGGATTTGCCTATGATATAGCCATTAGCTCCTAAGGCGGCTTGCCAGCTTCCAAAGGTACGTCTCAGATCATGCATTCTTAAGTCTTTTATGCCTGATCTCTTTAAAAGACGTGTCCATGCTTTCTTGGGGTCGTTTAAATGACCAGTTTTGCCTTCGCCAGGGAATACCCATGGACAGAGGTTTTCTTTAAAGGAATCCTTTAAAGGATTGCCTCTGCGTTCCTTTAAAAGGGTAATCACATGATCGTTTAAAGGAATGGTTAAAGGCTCTCCGTTTTTAGTTTCGGGTATGCGCCAGATTTTTTCTTTAAAGTTGATCTGATCCCAACGCATAGTCAGAGCGTTCGTTTTCCTAACCCCGGTTAAGAGCAATACTTTAAAGAAATCGCGTGCGGTTTTGTTGTCTTCCCTCTCCAAGGCTTTAAAGAATTTGGGCATTTCTTCTGAGGTTATAAAACGGTCACGAGACTTTTCTTTAAACTTCTTGATGCCTGTTGCCGGGTTAGTACCACGCCAACCCCATTCAATAGCCTTGTTATAGATGCTCCGAATGCGCTCAAGAATGCGGTTTGCCTGGTAAAGGCCGCTTTCTTTTCCGATCTTGGCATGCAGGCGCGATATTTCGTCGTGCTTGATAGTCGATATTTTGCGTTTAAACAGGTGTGGGAGATGTTTGTTTACTTCTCGCTCGTCGTATAGCCACGATTTTTTATGAACCTTGCTATAACGCTCCATATACTCGTCAAAAAGCTCTTTGAATGTGTGCTCATCCCGGATACGGCGTTTTTCTTCATTCGGATTAATGCCTGCAGCAATAAGCCCTTTGTTGCGTTGTGCAGCCTTTCTTGCATTTTCTACAGACATATCGGGGAACTTGCCGAGTTTAACGCGCTCCGGTCTTCCATTTATTTTGCGGTAAAGATAGAAAGTTTTTGCGCCGCCACTTGTTGCAATAAGCTCTAGTCCCGGCTCTCGTGTATCCTTGTAATAGTCCAGCTTCCCCTTTGGCGAGGTAGGGGCTTTTAAAAGAGCGGCTTTGGTGAAGTTGAGTTTCTTAGTGCTCATAAGTTTTTCTCAAGAGTTTTTGTTGTTTCTATGCTCCATTCAGCCAATTTTTTGTGCAGTAGTAAGTACGAGCACCATGATTCATACATTTGTTTGTGATAAAGCTTTTTGCCGTAAGGCTGTTCATCACATACTTGGTTCATAATATTTTTAATCCGCTTTATCGGAACTTCTCCGGCTGCTAGGTAATCGCATTTATAGTGAAGAACTTCATTTCTTAGGCTGCAAAGGGAAGAAAAGTTTGAGAAAATCAAATTGCCGTTGTCCCATTTATTGGGTGAAGATTCCATGTTTTTGATCCGATCCCATTTTTCAGAAATCTTTTCGGTCTTTTTTATAGACGTAATATCACAAGCAGTGTTTATGTCTTGGTAATCTGCTTCAAGAAAGGCTTTCCGTGTTTGAAGATGTTGAAGCTTTTCATTGATTTTGCTCTCAATGTGAGCCACACAATTTGTAAGTAGTGCTATGTTATAGATACGAATATCTCTCTCATCGTTACAGTGAGCTATGAGGATAGGGAATAGCTCAAATGACCGTGTAAAGTTATCTGACAAAGGTCTCATTGT
Organism: Alphaproteobacteria bacterium; assembly: GCA_023141075.1. Classification (GTDB taxonomy): domain Bacteria; phylum Pseudomonadota; class Alphaproteobacteria; order Micavibrionales; family Micavibrionaceae; genus UBA1672. Next base: position 221 of record JAGLKL010000187.1, on the reverse strand, counting down.
TTGTACTGCTGATCGCTTCTTGTGAGCTGACATTTGATCGTCTTTTCGTTTCTACCATATTTCTACTTTTGGGGTTAATTTTGCCCCTTGTTCGATAATCGGCATTAACGAGCGCAAGTCAACTAAATAGTTGATTTGTATATAAGAAATAGCAGGTATTAGCTTGCGTAAATGCACATTAATGTGGTCGGGAATTAACTCATAACCTGAAGGTCGTAGGT
>JAGLKL010000186.1 GCA_023141075.1 Alphaproteobacteria bacterium | reverse complement strand
GTATAGATGGTGGGTTGAACAACATATGGGCTAATTATCTGGGACAGCCCCTAAATTTAAAGACTTGTATGACATTTCCAACCCCGATGTCTTTGAGGGGGCATGGGAATATAAATATACGCAAGGAACGTTTGCTTTTTAGAACGAGCCATAATAGCGGGAGCAATTACTTAGGTATACTTCCGCATAAAATGATTCGGTATGTATGTGCGCTTGTTGGATTTGAAGGTCATGATAAATATGTCGAGAGTAATTCAGAAGGCGCCGTGATTACTTTCGTTCCTGACTCTATAAAGGAAATTGAATTTAATGTTAATTCTGACTTATCTGCTCATTCGGTTTTTTGGCAGACAGCAACATCTTATGAACGTTATAAGAATCTGACCGCTGGTGAATAATTATTACTGGGTCATGACTAGTTGAGAGATTATAAAGTCTCTGTAAGCTAGGATACATAATGGCTAACAAATATATTTATCGTTCAAGAATTAGTGAGGCAAAACTCCGAGAAGTTGTTTGCTTGTTCAGTTTGGATATTGAAGCTTCTAAAATAGCGAAAATATCCAAGCTGAATCGCAATACAATCAACCGTATTTTGAACTTATTACGCGCTCATCTGGCAGAATATTACGAAGAACAATCATCATATTCCGGTGTCGTAGAAGTAGATGAAATTTTCGCAATGGCAGCATAATTTTTGAAACGGGATTCCATCCCAAAAATGTCGCAGACCTGTCCAAACAAGTAGGATCAAGTCGAAATTCTTACAAATCAAGAATGGTACGGGCGGTCGGACTCGAACCGACACTCCCTAAGGAACGGCATTTTGAGTGCCGCGCGTCTACCAATTCCGCCACGCCCGCAACGGCTATACCAATAGCTTATATAAAAAGAATCGACAAGAGGATTTTTCAATAAATGGAAAGCCACAATATTTCCATCTTGTTTTTATGCGGACTTACCTTGCGAACATTATAACCACGCCAGCAGTCGGAATAAACGATACTATCAGGCTGGATTTTGTCTCGAATAATCGGGCTTGTTTGTGCCATGATATTTGGCTCTTTCTGTACATCATACTGTCCTTATTATACTAACTTTTAATAGTTAGCTAGGACAGCCCCAATTTCTTTTGTGCATAGCTCGTCTATAGTTATGGCTGGACAGTCACAACGTTTGGATGCAAGCGAGGCGCTCTTAAGAGGGTCGTGTGGGAGACTTCTAAGAGCACCTCTGGCACAACCATGTGTGTTGTGTGAAGTATCCCATTAACCGCAACGGGTGTCAATGGGATTTTTCACTTTTATAAAAGAACAAACATAACAAATCACATTAACAATAAAGAAGAACCTATTGAACATAATGTGAAATATAGGCTAATTAATACGGCTAAAAGATATATTTATTGGCATCAGTAAAACAAAACATATAACCCGATACCGATTAACAAAACCCCGGAAATCTCGTTGAGATTGTGAATATATCGTCTTTTTCTTAACAGTCTTTGTATCCAGTAAGATAGCAAAGCGTAAATACTCAGCGTAACAAAAAAAGTCGCGACTATAGTGCCGGAAGCTGTCAGGATTAATGTTATATTGGCATTTTTCAAATCAACAAAAGCCGGAAGAAAACCGACAAAGAAAAGAATATCCTTGGGGTTTGATGCTGTAAGCAGAAAACCGCTGGTAAACAATTTCCATATCTCTTCGTCATTATGGCTGGTCAGGCGCGGCATTTTTGAATTTTTGATGTTATTGTATCCGACATAAATGAGATATCCTCCGCCAATAATTTTTAATATGAAAAATAAAGGAGCATAAATGTTTGCCAAAGCAGCAAAACTTGTCATAGCCAGCAGAGAAAACAGAAAGTCCCCGGAAAGAATTCCGAGTATAAAAAGGTAGGTTGAGCGTAACCCCAATGTCAAAGAGCGAGACACTGTCGCAAAAACCGCCGGGCCTGGAACCATACCTAGAAAAAAAGTGGCAACAACTAATGCGATTAGCATATTTATCTCTGAGTCTTCTTGCGTTTTTCTACAGCAGCCTTCAGTTCATTTAAATCCATATAGTCAAGCCCGCTTGCTTCACGCAATAATTGAATCTCTTCTTCCTGTTGGGCAAGCTGGTCATAGGAATGATCAATCATAGATGGGATGAGCCGATAGACTGGAACATGAAGTGCTTTGGCAAGCTTCTGGATAGTCTCAAGTTTCGGACTGACCGAGCGATTCTTTAAAATATCGCGTACAGCCGTTTCGCCAAGCCCGGCCTCTATGGAAAGCTTTTTGGCATTCGTAACATGCGCACGTTCATCCAGTATGGTTTTAAGGTTCTTTTTGAACTCAGCAGTTAATTTATCAGTCAGGTTTTTTGGCATAACTGCATAATGGCGATTCTACAGGGTTTTGAAAAGAGATAAATTCCCAGTATGAAAAATCTGATACCGGTTCGTGTTCATTCTTTAAATGAGAATTGGTATTACAAGGCTAATTTAATGCAAGTTCTGCGATGCTGCTTCCCGCAGCTTGCAGATGCGGTGCTATGGCCTGACATCCTGAAGATAGAGTGATTAGGGCGGAGGAGCTTGCAGAGACAGCGAAGCTATAAGTCGATGCGGCTCCAGCAACAACGCCTCCAGAGGCAATACATATTCCGGCAAAAGTAAGACCGCCAGCACCGAGCAACACATATTTATTTGTCAATGTGTCCCAAATCCCGCCCAAAACTTTGTCTGTTTCTTCAAAAAATGACATTTTGATTTCCCCGTTTTCACCTGATTATTGTTACTATCAGTTTTGTGTCCCAATGTATATTAGCATGTATATTTTCT
>JAGLKL010000185.1 GCA_023141075.1 Alphaproteobacteria bacterium | reverse complement strand
TTAACCCTTAACCTAGGGTGTGTTCAGCCGTGTCATCAAGGCCGACATCAAGTTTAGCCATTGTCGTACTTGCCATTTCAGCGGCTGTTCTCCCGGCTTCCTGCATGGACATCACGAAGCTTGCAAAAGGATCACAGGCTTTCTCAAAATCATGCGCCATATTTGTCATATAAAACACCCTTTCTCATTGTAAATATTGCATTATCTTTGGAGACACCGGAGCCGTCGTGATCTTTAAAGATCATCTTAGTCTGGTCGCCTGCCTGCGCCTCAGGTACTATAGTATATAACACTCGTGTCTTTGTCAAATTTGACAGGTCTATCAAATCATCTTTTTTATTGATGATACTCATCAGGTTTTTGACCTTTTTTTCCGTGATTTTCCGTGGTTCGTCCTTATTGACCAAAACATAGTCTCCGACGTGGTTATATTCGCCTTTTTTGTAGTCATATTCAAAAATCTGGTAGTCACGTTCCACCATAGGATTGGGCTTATGAACAAAGCGTGTGCGCTCACCGGTGCGTATGGATTCTTTTAATGAATCCTCACCGTAACGGCGGCCTTTCCCCCCGCTCTTTTTGCTTGTATCTTTGCTAATCTCGTTAAAATTAATACCCATATACTTACATTATCTTTGGTTTATTTTTGGTTTTTCGACAAAAAAGTGTTTTATAGACTATTCAAATAGACTACACAGTTTCGACAATAGATAATATTTTTTGAAGAACAAAGCAAATTAACAATTTTTTAGGAGAAACATATGTCCGCCGAACCAAAAGCCGTGGAGCAGGATTATAAAGTTAAAGATATCGGACTGGCCGAAGCCGGGCGCTTGCAGATTGATCTGGCACAAGATGAAATGCCGGGTTTGATGGCGATCAGGGAAGAATATAAACAGGCACAGCCATTAAAAGGTGCGCGGATTGGCGGATGTTTACATATGACGGTGCAAACGGCTGTTTTGATAGAAACGTTGATTGATCTTGGCGCTTCGGTGCGCTGGAGTTCCTGTAACATTTTTTCAACGCAGGATGAAGCGGCTGCGGCCATAGCTGCCGCGGGTGTGCCGGTTTTTGCTTGGAAAGGTGAGAATGAGGAAGAATATGAGTGGTGTATTCACCAGACGATCAACGGTTCGGATGGCTGGAAACCTAATATGATTCTGGATGATGGCGGTGATTTAACTGCGATGATGCACAAGGAATATCCTGAATTAATGCAAGAAGTGAAAGGAATATCCGAAGAAACCACGACAGGTGTGTTGTTCCTCAAGAAGATGGAAAAAGAGGGCACTTTAATGGCTCCGGCCTTTAACGTGAATGATTCGGTGACGAAATCTAAATTCGACAATAAATATGGATGCCGCGAATCACTAGTTGATGCGATCAGGCGTGCTACTGACTTGATGCTGGCCGGGAAAATTGCCATGGTGTGCGGCTATGGTGATGTCGGTAAAGGTTCGGCGCAGTCTTTGTCTTCACAAGGCGTACGGGTTATGGTCAGTGAAATTGACCCGATCTGTGCTTTGCAAGCGGCTGTAGATGGTTATGAAGTGACGACAATGGAAGAGGCCGCGCCGCGCGCCGATATCTTTGTGACGGCTACGGGTAACTGCGATGTTATTACGGTTGATCATATGCGCGATATGAAAGACCGCGCGGTTGTTTGTAATATTGGTCACTTTGACCATGAAATTCAGGTGGCTCCGATGCGGAACATGAAATGGACGAATATCAAGCCGCAAGTTGATGAAATCGAATTTCCAAGCGGAAAACGGATTATTCTGCTGGCTGAAGGGCGTCTGGTTAATCTGGGTTGTGCGACGGGGCACCCGTCTTTTGTGATGAGTTCTTCCTTTACCAACCAGACTTTGGCGCAAATCGAACTTTGGACTAATAATGAGAAGTATGAGAACAAAGTTTACGTTTTGCCTAAATATCTCGATGAAAAAGTGGCCGAGCTTCATTTGGCGAAAATCGGTGTCAAGTTGAGTAAGCTTACGCCTGAACAAGCCGAATATATTGGAGTTGAGATCGACGGGCCTTTTAAAAGTGACGGCTATAGGTATTAATCGGCATTCTCGCTACGAAAGCTTTCGAATGGCGTTTTCGAGTCAAGAGTTAACACGTTAATAGAACGGCTTCCTTAGTTTAAGGGGGCTGTTTTATTTTATCTCTTGTTTTTTGAGGGAATTGAAGCAAGAATCAGGTTTGATTATGTCTGTTATACGAAAACAAAAATCCGGATTGTTAGAGGGCTTTAAAGATTCTTTAGTGGCTCCGGCGCGGTTGCGTGCGGAAAAAGCAAGGCTTGAGGCATTTCTTTCGGCTGTGCCGGGGGAATATTGCGGCTGGTCGGTTGATGGAAGTGTGGCTTATTCCAAGGGTTTTTGCGAGGCTTTGGGCATAGAAAAGATCGAACGCTTTGTTGATATCCAGAACCGTTTATCGCCCGATGATTCTGCGGTAAGCGAGGGGATGTTTACGCGTCTGAAGAATGAGGGCGTGTCCTTTTCCATTAATGTGCAGGATCGCTCTTGCAGGAAAATCTTGAAGTTATCAGGCACTTGCGGGCGGGATTTATCAGGCCAAGACATGTTTTACATTTTGTGGCTGGAGGATATTACCGATCTTAATACGGTCAGCAAAGTTATGCAGGACGAGCAAGATCATATGCGCGAAGAGATGGAGCGCTTTCAGGAATCGCTGGATGCACTTCCATATCCGGTCTGGATGCGTGATAAAGACCAGCGCATCATTTGGTGCAATGTTCCTTATGCGAAAATGGTGCAGGCCATGCCAAGCGAGATTATTGTGCAGCAAAAGGAAATAGTT
>JAGLKL010000184.1 GCA_023141075.1 Alphaproteobacteria bacterium | reverse complement strand
CGCAGGCATCTACACAAAAACCCAAGGGGAAAAAAGGCAAAGATACATCACAACAACGGTTTTCTCTTACGGATAGTGGCGGTGAATGGGAGTTGCCTGAAGTTGGCATGATTCAGGAAGTACCACCCGAAGTAAAAGGATCGCAGCTAAATGAGGAAGCTTTGCGCCGCAATGCCGAGTTATTGCGCAGTGTGCTCGAAGATTTCAATATTCGTGGTGAAATCGTGAGTATTCACCCCGGCCCGGTAGTTACGCTTTACGAGTTTGAACCTGCTCCGGGAACCAAAACTTCGCGGGTTATTTCCCTAAGTGATGATATTGCGCGTTCGATGTCGGCAATTTCTGTGCGTTGTGCGGTCGTGCCGGGGCGCAATGTGATCGGGATAGAATTGCCGAATAAAACGCGCCAGACAGTGTATATGCGCGAAATGCTGCGCTCTCGGCTTTATGAGAAGACATCAGCCAAATTGCCGCTGGTTCTGGGTAAGGATATTGGTGGGCAACCTGTGCTCGCGGATTTGTCGAAAATGCCGCACTTGCTGGTGGCCGGGACGACGGGTTCCGGGAAATCTGTGGCGATTAATACCATGATTATGTCGATTCTCTATCGCCTTTCACCGGAGAAATGTCGCTTTATTATGATTGATCCGAAAATGCTGGAGCTTTCTGTTTATGACAATATTCCGCATCTTCTTTCGCCTGTGGTGACCGAGCCGGGCAAGGCTGTGGTGGCGCTGAAATGGGCGGTGCACGAGATGGAAAATCGCTACCGCAATATGTCCAAGCTGGGCGTGCGTAATATCGAGGGATATAATCAGCGCATCCGTAAGGCGATTGATAAGGACGAGAAAATTATGCACAAAGTGCAGACAGGCTTTGATTCCGAAACCGGCAAGCCTGTCTTTGAAGATCGCGAAATGGCTTTGGAAGAGCTGCCTTATATCGTCATTGTTGTTGATGAGTTTGCCGATTTAATGCTGGTGGCCGGGAAAGATGTAGAGAATGCTATTCAGCGTCTTGCCCAGATGGCGCGTGCGGCTGGGTTACATTTGATTATGGCTACACAACGGCCTTCCGTGGATGTGATTACCGGGGTTATAAAAGCCAACTTCCCGACGCGGATTTCCTTTCAGGTGACGTCCAAAATAGATAGTCGCACGATTTTAGGTGACTCGGGAGCTGAACAGCTTTTAGGGATGGGGGATATGCTCTATATGGCACCGGGCGGGCGTATTACCCGTGTTCACGGACCTTTTGTGTCCGATCAGGATGTGGAAAACGTAACCAGCTTCCTGCGTTCGCAGGGCACACCGAGCTATATTGACGACGTTACAAGTGAAGAGGCTGGTTTTGGCGGCAGTGACGTGATGAACGCTATGTTTGGCGATAGTTCAGGTAGCGATCAGGTCGATGAACTCTATGATAAGGCCGTGGCTGTTATTACATGTGAGGGGAAAGTATCCACAAGCTTTATCCAAAGACATCTGCAAATCGGTTATAACCGCGCGGCGCGTATCGTTGAAGAGATGGAACGTCAGGGCGTGATATCAACTGCAAACTCTGCCGGTAAGCGTCATATCCTTGTGAGCGATCATAGTGGCGTATAGCCATGCGGACAAGTTGTATATAACCTGTCGATCATTTTGTATATGTTGCAAAAATCTGTAAAGAGTTTGGTATGAAACTAATATTTCCAGAATAAGAAATTAATCATTGGAAAGGGTTTTCTGCATCTTAATCGTATTATAGTAGCTTCACTTAAGAATCATTAGGGCTTTGCGTAGGTAGGTGAAGTTGATACTCTTCACTTTCGGAAAATATAATATCAGAGGTTTAATATTGATGGTCATGGCAAAACGTATTATCGGATTTTTCTTGATGTTTGCTTTTATCTTGGGCAGTGCTATGGGCATGGCGGGTGCGGTTTTTGCGCAAGGCGTGAAAATTACCGAGGCTAGCGTTGAAAATATTGCCGATGCTGAAAAATATTTGCAGAACATGAAAACCGCGCAAGCTCGCTTTGTCCAAACCACGCATAATGGTGAGCAACTAGTCGGAACATTTTATTTGAACCGACCGGGGAATGTTCGTTTTGATTATGATCCGCCCAATAAAAGCTTTGTCGTGGCTGATGGGCTATTTATCTATTACTATGATGGTGAGTTGGAAGAGCAGAGCAATGTGCCGATTCGCTCGACTTTGGCGAATTTTTTCCTGCGTAAGGATTTTTCATTGAATGATGATTTGATTGTCAAAGATGCCAAATGGGCAAACGCTCTGCTGCAAATCAAGATCGTGCAGGCTGAGGAACCGGAAGCCGGATCAATCACTTTTGCTTTTGAGAAGAACCCTTTTACGCTTAAGAAGTGGCGGGTGATAGATCAGCAGGGCATGATTACTGAAGTCGAATTATTCTATCTGACCACAGGGATCAAGCACAAAAAGGGCTTGTTTGTATATAAAGATCCGAACAGGAAGTTAGGCTACAATGACTAGGGGATAAAAGCTATGGGTTTAGACTCTAATGGGCCGCTGGAGCATTTGATCCGCCTTTTATCGGGTCTGCCGGGGCTTGGAAATCGTTCGGCGCGGCGTATTGCGTTGTATTTGCTGGAACGGCGGGGCAACGTCATGATGCCTTTGGCAAATGCTTTGGCTGATGCAGCGGAAAATGTGAAAAGCTGTAGAGCTTGCGGTAATCTGGATATGAGTGATTTGTGCCGTATTTGTCAAGACGAACGTCGTGATCAAAGCCAGATATGTGTTGTTGCACAGGTCAGCGACGTATGGGCAATAGAGCGCACAGGTGCGTATAAAGGATTGTATTTTGTGCTGGGCGGTTTGCTCAGTGCT
>JAGLKL010000183.1 GCA_023141075.1 Alphaproteobacteria bacterium | reverse complement strand
ATTCTTAAGTGAAACTACTATAAGTGATAATTGCTTTTATAACTTTGGTCAAGAATCATAAACATATGTGACTTTGAATATCGTTTGGATTAATAGTTTTGGGGCTGATACCGGCACTTTTTGTGAAATCGTTGACTTAGGTGCTGTAACTCCCTAGGCTCGCTTTCTGATAAACGTTAAACAGTTTTTTTGGGCGCTTTATGAAATATATTTCCACGCGCGGCGGCGGTGAGCCACAAAGTTTCGAAGAGGTTCTTTTGGCCGGTATGGCTCCTGATGGCGGGCTTTACGTGCCTGAAAGCTGGCCTTCTATCAATGTGGCTTCGCTTAAAGAAAAGTCTTATTGCGAGGTGGCTTTTGAGGTGATGTATCCGTTTGTGGAAGGATCAATTCCTGCAAAAGACTTTAAAAACCTGATAGAGCAGACATATGCCGGTGGTGCATTTCGGCACAAAGACGTTGTGCCCTTGCACTATCTGGAGGGCTATGGTGAGGGAAACATCTACATCATGGAGCTATTCCACGGCCCGACGATTGCCTTTAAAGACATTGCTTTGCAATTATTGGGGCGGCTATTTGACTATGTTCTAAAACACAATAAAAAGCACATAACCATTGTCGGGGCAACCAGCGGTGATACCGGCTCCGCAGCGATTGAAGGCTGTAAGGCCTGTGAGCAAGCAGAAATCTTTATCCTGCATCCGAAAGGGCGCGTTTCTGATGTCCAACGTAAGCAAATGACGACTGTTAAAGCACCTAATGTCCATAATATTGCTCTAGAGGGTTCATTTGACGATTGCCAGAATCTGGTTAAAGCGATGTTTGCTGATAAGCCGTTTCGCGAGCTTGTAAATCTTTCGGCTGTGAATTCGATTAACTGGGCGCGGATTATGGCGCAGATTGTTTATTATTTTACCTCTGCCATGGATTTGGGCGCCCCAGAAAAAGAAATTTCTTTTGTTGTGCCAACAGGTAACTTTGGAAATGTTTTTGCGGCTTATTGTGCGCAAAAAATGGGTTTGCCGATTACGGTGCTTGGTATAGCGAACAATAAAAATGATATTCTCACACGCTTTTTTGAAAGCGGCGTGATGAAGATTGATGCTTCTTATAAGACCCTAAGCCCGTCCATGGACATTCAAATCTCCAGTAATTTCGAGCGTTATTTGTTTGATTTGTTTGGCCGTGATGCGGAGCGTCTTGACGCAATCATGCGCGACTTTAAGGAAAGTGGTGAGTTTGTTGTGGAAGAAGCGCTCTTGCAAAAAGCCCGCAAGCAATTTAGTGCTAGCCGCACCGATGATGAGACAACACTTGCGATGATTAAAGATGTTTATGAGGCTACGGGCTATACACTCGATCCGCATACGGCTGTTGGCATGGAATGCACTAAAACGATTGCTGAGCAACTCGGTAGCGATAATCCTGTGGTATTGCTGGCGACCGCTCACCCGGCCAAATTTCCGGATGCTGTGAAAGACGCTATTCATGAATCCCCGGCACTGCCCGATCATCTGGCTGATTTATTTGAGCGTGAAGAAGTCCTGAGCGAATTACCGAATGACTTGCAAAGCGTGATGAATTTTGTCAAAACCCAAATTAATGCTGTGGATTAGTTAATCTACCTGATGCGCTGTTAGGAACATTGCTTTTTCCAAAGCAGCAAAGAACTGATTATATGGCTCTGGATCTTCTACAGCAGTGATATTGTATGTTGCATTCGCACGTGCCAATAATTGTTTTTCTCCTCTTGGCCGCACCATAACCGTCATGCGCAGTTGATAGCCATCTAATTTGGTTCCGCTGACTGTTCCAAGCTCATTATCAGCTTTATCAATCACAAACCCAAGATCTTGCAATGTTGCAATAACGGTTCTAAGTGTTTTCGTCTTGTTTTTTGTATCAAATACTCTTGTCTGGATACTCCTTAGGGCGACCTGCGACTGTGATGTTTCCATAACCTGATTCATGGACGTTGTTTGACAACTACTTACAGTGAAGCTTGACGTAACAAGTAATCCTACCAACAATATTTTTTTCATGTGTTTTTCCTTATATTTCATTTGCGTCTAAAAAGACTGCTTTAGATAGCTTTGCAAAGAAATTCAGATAGATTTCCGGGTCTTCAATGCTTTGTGTTTTTGATATCTGACCATTTGTATTCCAGACAATTCTTTGAATCGTTATCCGCATATTTGTTGTTTTCCCCTCACTAGGAAACGTAATCAAAGATGCCCTGATTTTCTGACTTTTATCTATTGGAACAGACCCACCACCCAAAGCAGCGATTAGGATAGCACCAGCAACTTGCGCAGCTTCTACTGCATCACGATCCTTAGAACCAACTATAACTCCTAGTTTAGTTTCAGATTCGTCGATATTATAACCAAGGTCTTGCAAAATTCCTGCGCCAGCAATTAGAAGCTGCTTTTCATCTTTTGTTTCAAATGAGCGCGTTTGCAATTGCCTAAGCTCTAAGGATTCCGGCTTGAGTTGTAATGCTTCTTTTGGAATCGTCTGTGTACATGCCACTATTAAAAAAAATGGGGCGATAAAAAGGATAGACAATCTTTTTTTCACTACTTACTGCTCCTGCTATAATTAGAAACTTGACTTGTGATAGGCAATATCTCTTACCTTACCTTGTCCGTTATATTTGATTATTATTGTGATAGTCGATTGAGATTGACGTGCGGTTCCAGCAACAATATTACTAAACCCTAACGTTATCCCGTTACTTCCAGAAACAATGCCCTCTGTATGAAATTTATCATATACCCAGACTTCGTTACCGTTTTCATCTGTTGATACAATGTTTGGGGATCCGAGCACTTCTACAACCTGTCCCCCTGTCATGCCTTTTTTGATAT
>JAGLKL010000182.1 GCA_023141075.1 Alphaproteobacteria bacterium | reverse complement strand
AATATCCACCGCAACGCACAAATCTTAAGTATTTTATGTAGTTACAGACATACAAACCTGTAATATAAGAATATATTCAGGATTATTGGCGCAAAGATTTTGAGGCCGAATCGAGGATTCCGTTAACAAGTGAAACCTGCGATTTCGGATAAAATTCATGCGTGACATTCAGGTAGTCATTAACAATAATCGGAGCGTCTGTCTTAACATGCTGGAGCAGCTCACACACGCCGCATAAAAGGATCGAATATAATAAAGATTCAACGTTCTTGGAAGATGTCATATGGCCATTTACGATGTCTTCAATTTCGTCACGGCGTTCTTCCAGATTAAGGAGGATTTTCTTGAATAATCCGCCATTAGGGAGGATCTTAATAGCTTCCAGTTCTTCGGGTATGGCTATATCTTCCTGCCCTATTTGCGGTTCATCATCCGTCTTCAGACCGTTTTTCAGATATTCCTTGATAACGGTTTGAACAGGCTTTTTGTTATGAATCATCTGGTAGCAGGCCTGTACTGCCATCAGGCGCGCTATATATTCTTTATTATTTTGCTTGGGATTATTCATTTTTATGATTATCAGTTCTTTATCGACGCGTTTTAATACTTAGCTCAAACAATTCCAAAGCAGCGTTGGCCGCCGCTCCGCCTTTATTCCTTTTTTCGGGATGAGCACGTTCTATCGCCTGTTCACGTGAATCGCAAGTAAGAACAGCATTCCCGATCGGTACGCTGTAATCCAGTGAAACACGGGTTAATCCACCGGCGCATTCTTTGCAGACAATATCGTAATGCGAAGTCTGTCCGCGGATCACACAACCCAATGCGACAAAAGCGTCAAATTTGAGTTTGCCTGCGCCGCGTCCTTCCTCACGCTGGACACCGTATTGCACGGCTAAAGGGATTTCCAGAGCACCGGGAACCTCAAAGACTTCGTAAGTGCAATGTTTTTCTTCCAAAGCCATTTTTGCCCCCTCCAGCAAATGCGTGGATATTTCCTCGTAAAAGGATGAAACGACGATCATAACATGTGGCATTTTTTTAGACTCCTTTGCTTATAGTCTAAACTCTAAGACCGTGTGCCCGGACAGTAAAACCATATCCCTTCTCTAAGTCCAGCAAAATATGCGCAGTTATAGTAGCTTCACTTAAGAATAGTATAGAATTGCGCCGAAATTACACATTCTCCTGCCTGCGATAAGTTGTCAGATCAGCGATTGATCCTATTTTCAGGCCATGATACCGGGCATAAACGGCAAGATCATCCAGCCGCGCCATTGTCCCGTCATCATTCATGATTTCGCAGATCACCCCTGCGCCGCTATATCCTGCAAGTTTAGAAAGATCCACGGCGGCTTCGGTATGGCCTGCTCGCTCCAAAACACCACCATCACGCGCTATGATGGGAAAAACATGCCCCGGCGTCGCTATGCTTTCCGAGCCATTTCCCGGATTAATGGCAGTTTTGATTGTATGGGCTCGATCCGCCGCTGATATACCGGTCGTCACGCCTTCCTTGGCTTCGATAGAGACCGTAAAGGCCGTCTTGTGATGCGTATCGCCACGCCCCATAAGTTGCAAACCAAGGCGGTCTATCATAGCGGTTTCCATGGGCAAACATATCAGTCCGCGTGCTTCTTTGGCCATAAAGTTGATAAGTTCCGGTGTAATTGCCTGTGCCGGGATTATGATATCCCCTTCATTTTCGCGATCTTTATCATCAACAATAATGACCGGCTTGCCTTCACGCATATCGGAAATGATTTCATCAATGGATGAAAGCGCTCTTATATCCGATACATTATGTTTCATTTTTGTGCCGGATTGCTGCTTCTTATTTGCACACATAATTATGCGCCTCCTTTGAAATCCATCATTCTTGCTACATAACGCGCCAGCAAATCAACTTCAAGATTGAAATGATCGCCGGGTTTTAGGTCTCCGATGGTCGTAACTTGCCAAGTATGGGGGATAATGTTGATTCCGAAATGCGTCGGCTCAACTTCGTTAATTGTTAAGGAAATACCATCCAGCGCGATAGAGCCTTTGGGCGCGATATAATGTGCGTAACCTTCCGGGATTGCGATTGTCAATCTGTGCGATTCCCCTTCCTTTTCAATACTCAGGAGTTCGGCGATCGTATCGACATGGCCGGAAAGAAGATGTCCTCCCAGTTCATCGCCAAAGCATAATGATGGCTCCAGATTAATACGGGTCGTGACTTCCCATGACCCTATTGTGGTCTTGTTTAATGTTTCCTTGGAAACGTCAAAGAACAAAGAATTTTTTGACTTCTCTACAACACTGAGGCAACACCCGGAACAGCATATTGACGCACCGATTTGAACCGAAGTGAACCTATCTGACACTTCAACTTCGATGCGTTTACTCTCTTCTGACCCGTTTATTGAACGGATAGTTCCTATGCCCTGTACTAGTCCTGTAAACATTTTTTTCCTAACTACTATAGTTTTTATCGATTCTTTTATAGCGTTCCATTATATCTACGCCAAGAGCTTTGCGTTCTATTGCTTTTAAATCAAAGCGTTCAGTTAATGTTTTAACATTTATGTCACCCGAAACGCCCAGTGCCTTTTCTCCCAAAAAGCTTGGTGCGCGATAGATTAATAATTCATCAAACAACCCGGAACGCAGAAACGAGGAATGGAGCTTTACTCCACCTTCAACAAGCAAGCGGGTAATTCCTTTGCCTGCAAGCAAAGACAGTACGTCTTTCAAATCCCTGGTGTCTTTGAGCTCAAACATCTGCACATTGGCCGCTATAAAAGCCCCTTCATCACCTTGCAAATCATCCGTTTTGCCATGCAATAGCCACAAGCGTTTGGCATAGGCGCTTTTGACCAAGGCACTATC
>JAGLKL010000181.1 GCA_023141075.1 Alphaproteobacteria bacterium | reverse complement strand
CTAAAAATTTGGATATCTCATGAAACAGAACAATATAAAGAGCACGGCTTCTATTTTGATTTTGGTTACCGGAATATTTCTGTTTGCCTTTTCCCCTGCCTATGCGCAAAAAGTCTTTGATGCAAAAACCGCAATGCTGGATAATGGCTTACAGATCGTAGTAGTGGAAAATCACCGTATTCCGGTAGCTACACAGATGATCTGGTATAAAATCGGCGCAGCAGATGAACTGCCGGGGAAATCGGGGATTGTACATTTCCTTGAGCATCTGATGTTTAAAGGCCATGAATATCCGGGGCTTGGCATATATGGCCCCGGAGAATTCTCACGTATTGTACGCTCTATCGGTGGAAAGGATAATGCTTTTACAGGGCAGGATTATACGGCCTATCATCAATCAGTGGCTACCAAACATCTCGAAAAAATGATGCGCATAGAAGCAGCGCGGATGCGCGGGCTTAATGTTCCGGAAAAAGACGTTATATCGGAAAACAAGGTTATTCAGGAAGAGCGCCGCCAGCGCACGGATAATAATCCTCGGGCGCAACTGGCCGAGAAGATGAATGCTGCTTTATTTCCCGTTCACCCTTACGGCATTCCGGTTATTGGCTGGATGGAGGAGATGAAAACCCTGAGTTGGGAAGATGCCAAGCATTTCTATGATCGTTACTACACACCCAATAATGCTATTTTGGTGGTAAGCGGCGATGTAACTTTGCCGCAAGTGGTGGAAATGGCCAAGCGCACTTATGGGGTTTTGCCCGCCGGGGAAGCCGCGCCGCCGCGTATTCGCAAGATTGCTGAAAAAACTATCTCTCCCCATGAACCTATCATCATGAAACATGAGAATGTACGTGAGCCTTTATACAGACGTATATACCGCGCTCCTAATTATCGGCAGGATGTGCAGACTTCTTTGGCACTGGAAGTGCTTGAAGAGATTATGGGTGCACCCTCGACCGGGCGACTTTATAAATCGCTGGTGGTTGAGCGAAAACTTGCCGCCAATATCGGGCTTTATTACGCCTCGAGTAGTTGGGATGATGCGACGATAGGGATTAGCGCTACACCTGTTTCCGTCGATATCATGGATTCTCTGAGACAGGCTATAGATGAGGAATTGCAAAAAATGGCCAAAAACGGCCCGACGCAAGAAGAAGTTTCAGATGCGATCACGCGCCTTAAAGACAGCGCTATTTTTGCCCGAGACAGCTTAAGCGCTCCGGCAATGATTATCGGAAGAAATATGGTTATCGGTGTTTCTCTCGAAGATATTGAAAACTGGCCGCAAGCAATCAGTACGATTACAGCTGATGACATCAAGCAAGCCTCACGAACATATCTCAACCCGGAAAAGCCGACCTCTACCCCGCCGGTTGAGGGGCTATTACTGCCTGAAGACAATAAAAACGGAGAAAAAGAATAATGCCACAATGTAATCCATTCTTTTCACGTGTTGCCCTATATTTTGTGCTTGTGGTTTTTGCCCTGCCATTATCGGCGTGTAATGAAGACGAATCTTATCACCAGCGAATACCTGTCGAACAAGGTGATGCGCAGAAAAAATTCCTTGATATCCAGAAGATCACATCAAAAAGCGGAATCAGTGCGTGGCTGGTCGAAGATCATAGTTTGCCGATTATTGCCATGAATTACGCCTTTCGCGGCTCCGGAGCCAAGAATGATCCAATTAAAAAGCAAGGATTGGCACGGCTGACTTCCAACACCATGGATGAAGGTGCGGGTGATCTGGATGCACAAGAATTTCAGAAAATGCTGCAAGATCATTCTATTTCGTTGTCTTTCGGCGCTAGCCGCGATCATTTCAGCGGTAACTTAAAAACACTTTCCAAAAACAAGGACACAGCTTTTTCCTTATTACGGATGGCCTTGAATGAGCCACGATTTGATGAGGAAGCTATCGCACGCATGCGCTTGGCTAATCAAAGTCGTATCCGCTCTTCCCTTTCCAATCCGAACTGGTTGGCCGCGCGTTTGCAAAATGATCGTTTATTTGAAGGGCACGTTTATGCCATGAATAGCGGCGGCACGCTTTCTTCTCTGGAAAAGATAACGGCTGAAGATTTGCGCGGCTTTAGTAAAACTCTGGGCAAAAACCAACTGGTTATCAGTGTGGCAGGAGATATCACGGCTGATGAGTTAGAACAGCGCCTAGATGAAGTTTTTGGCTCTCTGCCTGATGTGGAGCGCAAAGAGCCGGAAAAACGGGCTTTGCAAAATGATGGGAGGATTTACCTGTATAAACAAAATATTCCGCAAACCATTATTGAGATTGCGCAGACCGGAATCAGCCGACAGGATGAAGATTTCTACAGTGCCTATGTGATGAATTTTATCCTTGGCGCTTCAGGGTTCGGCTCGCGGCTAATGGAAGAAATCCGCGAAAAACGCGGGCTGACTTACGGCATTTATTCTTACTTTCGTCAATATGATGAGGCCGATACCATGAATGTTTCGACTTCTACGGCAAATGAGAATGTGGGAGAAATGCTCTCCCTGATTAGCGAAGAATGGGATAAAATTCGCTCTGAGCCGGTGACCGAAATAGAGTTGGAAGAAGCAAAATCCTATATTAACGGCTCACTGCCGCTTTCCCTGACTTCTACGGATTCTATTTCAGGCCTTCTTTTGTCCTTGCAGCTTGATAGACTGCCTGTTGATTATCTTGACACACGTGCTGAGAAAATCAACGCCGTGAGCCAAGCGGATATTGAGCAGGTTTCCAAACGTTTACTTGACACAGGCAAAATGACAATCATTATGGTGGGAAATCCGTCCGCCTTGACAGGCGCGGCACTCGGAAAAGGTGAGGTTAATGTGATAACCGAGTTGCCTAATGTTGAATAATATAGTAGTTCCACTTAAGAAT
>JAGLKL010000180.1 GCA_023141075.1 Alphaproteobacteria bacterium | reverse complement strand
AAAGTTGCGACTGACGTAAACTACTATAATTTGCATTCGTTATTATGCGCACATGTATTTTGTCCCCAGAAATTGTTTAAAAAAAACGTCTAAATCCTTTTTAGGTTTCAAAAAAACTGTAAAAATGTAAGCATAGTTTCGAATCACTTGGCGCGTTCGCGTCTCACTTTTATTCTAAATTCAGGGTTTTATCTTAAGATGTCCTCCACAAAGCTTGTAACGTCTGTCTTGCTTGTCTGCGCTCTGGTAGGTTTTTATTTCGCTCACAGTATTGTTCGTGCCAATGAGCCGGAACTGTATTTCTATCCCGAAAAAAAATGGAGTGTGAAGCGTCTAAATCCTGATGATGACTCTCTTCCTGTTTGTACGATCAGTAACCAGCTCAATAATGGTTATATTGTTGAGATGTCTGGGAATACCGAAGGCTTTAACGCAATTAATATTGATTTCAGACAAAAAGCATTCCAACAGGGTATGGCGTATGAAGTACGATATCTTGTACCCGGTATATCGCGCATTATTATCCCTTCCAAAGCAGTTGAAAAAAGCAAGATCGCCAGTGATCTGACCGGTCATTTAGACTTTGCCAAAGAAATGAGCAATGCCGGTGTTATGGACATCCAGATCAGAGATAACAGTTTTCGTCTTTACCTGACGGGTTTGAAGGCGAAAATGCCGCTCTACAATGAGTGTACAGGTGTCTCTAATAAAAATATTGCGCATAATAACAGTAATGCCCTTTCCATACCCAGTGACGATTTGCTGCAATCTTCGTCTGACGTTTCCGCAGAATACGTCCCTGCGCAGCCCAAAACTGTGGCCGGTGTAGCCCCGCCACCGCCTGCTGTTCCAACTCCCGTGGAAAACGCTCCAGATGCAATGGCAATGGATTCTGCAAGCAGGGCGCTCCCTGATATTTCTGATGAGCCACGTTATATCGATATTCTTGCCGCCAAGCTAAAACGCGGGTCTAAAGGCCTGACTCCTGTTGATGATACAAAGGATAGTAACAATAAGCGTGACAGTGCAAATAATGCCGATAATGCACCCAGTGTATCCCCTTCTGAAAATACCGATAATTCGTCCGGTGCTTCTTCTGCAGATTCTTCGGCAGTCAATACCTCGAAAGATAATGAAGCTGCCGTGAGCGAAAGGCGCGTTAGACGTGAAAATGTTAAATCTCCGAAAATGGTTCAAACGATTACGAAGAATGAAAAGCCGATTGTTATTGATTTCACCGATAACGTAAAATCTCCGGCCGAATCTCCTAAAGAGAGACATGCTTCGGCAAATGATATGATGGCCGCACGCATGTCACAGATTGAACCGGCCAGTAATACAGCCTCGGGTCAAGCTGTCAATATGGATGCGATCGCCAGTAATGATGAAGAGTTTGTCGATATGCGTAACAAGATTTCTTCTCTTGAGCATCAGGTGATGGTCTTGAGCGATAAGAATGTCATGTTGGATGAAGAATTAGAGATTGCGCTAAAAGATGCAGAAAAAGAACGCATGTCGGTTTCTTCTGATAATTGGAATCTGGAACGCGCCACTATGCGCTTTAACGAAGCGGAGCGCCAGATACAACGCTTGGGTCGCCAGATGCAAACACAGCGTGCGCAATGCGATATAGAAAAGACGGAATTGGAAAATATGCTGTTTGACCCAAAAGTTACAAGCCAACATCAACTTGCCAAACTTTCTTCCATGGAGGTTGATCTTGACCAAGCAAAGGCGGAAACGCTCCGTCAGCGACGCCAATATGAAGAACGGATTAGGTTATTAGAACAACGACTCGGAGCACAATAGAATCGTCTTCTGCGTTTTTTAGAGTTGCACCGAGAACTGCGTTAATTCGAGTTACTGCGTATTCTTGCTTTGTTTTTTGTTTGCACCATAAAATAAATAAGAAATAGTATTTATAAAAAACTGTGTTTACTGCGTGAAACTAGAGTAATACTTAAGTACATACTGAGTGTTTTATTTCTACTTTTACTGAGTAAAGAAAGGCCGGATTTCCCTCCCCGGCCTTTTTTCTTTCAATTATAGATGTCACACAATATCAGTATTATATTCGCACCTAATTTAAAGCATCATTATTTAATTGACAGGATAACTAAAATAAGGCACTTCAACAGCTCATGGGTCATGATATATAAGAATGATAATAAGTTTATGTAAGGAGAATAAAAAGAGTGACTACAGCAACAGCAACAGCATCAGATCCGATGGGACTGAAGAGAATCTGTACTCATTGCGGCGCACGGTTTTACGATTTGAACAAGCGTCCGATCGCATGCCCTTCTTGTGAAACTGAATTCACATTGGAAACCAAGGTCAAGGGTCGTCGCGGACGCAGCACTATTGTGGAAGCGAAAAACGAAAAGCCCAAAAAAGCGAAAAATGAAGAGTCAGAAAATAAAGAATCAGAAAGTAAAGAAGTTATAGAGGACGAAGAGTCTACTGAGGATGATAAAATCGTCTTGGAAAACGATGATGATGATGATGACGATGAAGAAGATGATGATGACGGCGTAGAGGTCGTCAGCCTTGATGATGATAAAAAGAGCGCCGTTGTCGATGACGATGACGATGATGATGATGCTTCAGCCTCTCTTAATGATGAAGATACGCTGGATGATGTCCCGGATTTGGACGATATTGATGATAATATCGATGATGATACCTTACTCGAGGAAGATGACGATTAGACCCTAATCAAGATTATAGTAGTTTCACTTAAGAATAGTACAGAATTGCGCCAATGAATTTTTTTGAGAATCAAGTATAATTTTTGAAGCATAGCCAATAGCTACGGTGAATGAAATTATGCGCAGATAATCAACCTGTGCCCATTGGGTAGAAAATTCATCAAGCAAAATGTATTATTCTTAAGTTAAACTACTATAAATCATAA
>JAGLKL010000018.1 GCA_023141075.1 Alphaproteobacteria bacterium | reverse complement strand
TTTCAAAATCCAGTCCTGAAGCGCAGGCCGATATTTGTCTACGTATGCTCCTGTTTGCTAAGCTTGGTTCTTTTGACCCTCCAGGCTTGGATCGATCAGAATTTGACAGAATCAAAGTAGATCTTGCCGGAGTTATAAAAGAAGAAAGTGATAGCAACAAAGCATTGATGGAGAAGTATGGCGGGACTATCCCAGAGGAGATTTTAAACGCCAGACGGTTAGGTATGGTGCACGGAATAGACCGGGAAGATGGTTTTGATAATATTGTGCAGAGTATACGACAAGGCCACCCTGAACTTGCATTTAGTAACATTGAAGATCTGAAGAAAGATATTACCGATGAAGAAATGCTGGCTGATATCGAAAAAGCATATGCTCAGGGACAAAACCAAGGGAAAGTGCTGGTCTCTTCTATTGCCGCTCTAGAAAAGATGATGGATCGGATGAAACAAAATCCTGAGCGAGAAAACAATGCTCCGGAAAAATCTCTTAGAAAAGGTTTTTATGACAAAAGCGCGTCACCGGAAGATAAAGTTAAACAGTCAATGCAAGATACCGGCGTAACCAACCATGGTGATACTACGGAACCGTTGGTACCGGCCAAACCGGATGACCCTTCTATACAAACAAATTCTCTTTCTGCTCCGTGATCTTAGGTAGTGTGGTCACATAAGCATTTGCGCTTAACGGCATGAGAATGTAGTATTGGATAGTGTGCGCATAGGTTTGCGGGCGCTCTTTTTGTTGGTCGTCTTTTCAGACAATCCTAAATATCAACGTTTAAATCTGCTGTAGATTCCATGGCACAGCCACCAAACACAACGCAAGTCATACCTAACTCTCCTGCAAGAGGGAGGAAAGGTGCGGTATCTTTCATACGTTCTGATGTGATCTTTGCTTTTGGCATTATTACCATCATTTTATTCATGCTGGTTCCTGTGCCCCCTATTATGCTTGATGCGGGCTTGGCAATCTCCATTACCTTTTCTGTGCTGATCCTGATGACAGTGCTTTTTATTCAGGCACCGCTGGAGTTCTCTACTTTCCCCACGGTTTTGCTAGTGAGCACCTCGCTCAGGCTAGGATTAAATGTCGCCTCAACACGACTTATTTTGGAATACGGCCACACAGGGCGATCGGCGGCAGGCGGAATTATCGAAGCTTTCGGAACGTTTATTATCGGCGGCAGCTATGTGATTGGTGCAATCGTATTTTCTATTCTGGTGATTGTAAACTTTGTCGTTATCACCAAGGGTTCCGGACGGATAGCTGAAGTGGCTGCGCGTTTTACCTTGGATGCAATGCCCGGCAAGCAAATGGCGATTGACAGTGATTTATCAGCGGGCATGATTACCGAGGACGAGGCTAAGGATCGTCGCAAGAAACTGGAATCTGAGAGCACTTTCTACGGCGCTATGGATGGTGCGGCTAAATTCGTACGCGGAGATGCCATCGCAGGACTGCTCATTGTGTTTGTTAATATTATCGGCGGGATTGTTATCGGCACAGTGATGCAAGACATGACTCTGGCCGAAGCCGCTTCCAATTACACAATATTGACGATTGGTGACGGACTGGTCAGCCAGATTCCGGCGCTGGTTGTGTCTGTATCCGCCGGTTTGCTGGTTTCCAAGGCCGGCGTTGAAGGCTCGGCAGAACATGAGCTCTTTATCCAGATCAGCCGCTACCCTAATGCCTTAGCAATGAGTGCGGGGCTTATGCTGACCCTCGGACTTGTCCCAGCGATGCCTTTTATGCCTTTTGCCGTATTATCGGGCATTACAGGTACGATGGCCTTCTTTTCTTATCAGCGGAATATGGAACTTGAAGAAGCAGCAAGAGCGGCAGAAGTTAAACCAAAACCGGGTGAACCGGGCGGCCCCCCTATTATCGAGGAGCCAATTGCCAAAGCCCTCGCCATGGATACGATCCGCCTTGAGTTAGGTTACGGCCTGTTGCCACTTGTGCAAGGAGAAGGCGGCAACAAACTTACTGACCAGATCAAGGGTTTACGACGGCAACTGGCTGAGGATATGGGCTATGTCCTGCCAGCGGTGCGCATTCAGGATAACTTGCAACTGGCTGCCAATGCTTATGCGGTGAATATTAAAGAGATTGAAGCCGGGCGCGGTGAAGTGCGTCCTAATATGCTCCTATGTATGAACCCAGCCGGTGGAGCAATTAATTTGCCCGGAGAGAACACCGTCGAGCCAACATTTGGGCTACCTGCCATGTGGATTCAAGAGCAATATCGCGAAGAAGCTCACTTTAAAGGCTATACGGTTGTGGATGCACCAACAGTTGTTACCACGCACATAACTGAGCTCATCAAAGACAATATGCCCGACCTGCTTAATTATGCTGAAACACAAAAATTGCTCAATGAACTGCCGCAGGACTATCAGAAACTTGTTGCAGATGTCATTCCCGGGCAAATCACTGTTGGCGGTTTGCAGCGCATCTTACAGAACCTCCTTTCCGAGCGTGTATCTATACGCGACTTGCCCGCTATTTTGGAGGGAGTATCAGAAGCGGCGGGCTATACCAAAAGTCTGGCACGTATTACCGAACATGTACGCCGACGTTTATCGCGCCAGATATGTGATACCAATTCCGATATGTCGGGTGTACTGGTGCTTGTGACTTTGTCACCGGAGTGGGAGCAAGCCTTTATCGAATCCCTTGTGGGAGAAGGTGAAGACAAACAACTAGCAATGGCTCCTACCCGGCTACAAGACTTTATTACGGCTGTACGCGATAAATATAATGAGTTGGCAGCACAGTCGATTAGTCCGGTTTTACTGACTTCACCAATGGTACGTCCTTATGTGCGCTCGGTGGTTGAACGTTTCCGCCCACAAACAGTGGTTATGTCCCAAAGCGAAGTCCACCCTAAAGCCAAAATCAAAACGATGGGGCATGTTTAGCCCTATTCTTAAGTGAAACTACTATAAAACTTGCTCACATTCTTACAGTTATGCTAAACATTTTTAAAGTGACTACATAAAAGACTGTTTCTGCTATGAAATTAATAGAGTTGTTTAACAACGCGTCCCTTGCAGCGCTGTGTCCACTCTTTCGTTTATCTCATCATATTGGCTTTATTCGTCCTGAACTAGCACATACACTCACCTCTAATGCGCCTGATCTGTTCGAACATAAAAATGGCACCCTGATCATTGGCTCAGAAGAATTATCATCTGAGACTCTGACAGAAGAGTTGATCAACTTACACACGCAACTAGCTGATAAAAAAATACTGCCTGAGCTTGCTCCAGAAATCGTCGATGTCACTCCTGTTGATGAAAATGTCGTACTATTTAAGCTTAACCGCAACCTACTTTTCCCGCTTGGAATCAAAAGTCGAGGTGGACACCTCATCCTAAAATATGAAAACGGCGATTTTCTTGTAGCACGCCGTTCGTCTAAAGTGATGCTTTTTAAGGAATGCTACGATGTTCCTGTAGGAGGCATTCTTCCAAGTAATATCTCTGTTGAGGATCATATATATACTGAGGCTCAAGAGGAAGCCGGGCTATCTCCAGAAGACCTTATAGAAATTAGCCCTCGATACTCTATAGTGGGCGCAAGACAGGTAATTGGACAAAAAATCACTAATGATGATTATGAACCTGCTTTCCCTTTTGAAACAGATGGTGGAACAGATTTTGGTGAAGCTTTCTATTGGATAGCCACAATAAAGAATGGCGTGGAACCTTGTCCCAAAGATGGTGAAGTTAAGAAGTTTTTGAGATTCAGCCCTGATACGTTGATAGATACTCTGAAACACGAACCTAAAAAATGGAAGATTAACTCCGGCATCATGTTCCTGCATGCTCTCTCGCACACCAATGAAGATTCCTTAGTTATAGATGAGGCAACACAAAGTCATCTAAAACACCTTGAGGCGTAGCACAAGATATTCTATAGCTCCTGCGCTTTGTTAAATTGGCCTTCAACTTCGCAAGAGCTTGACTTGAGCTGGAGCACATCATTTTCGCTCAGAACATATAGGTTGTCGCAATCGATAAATTGTCGCAAGTGATATAGCTGCGGTTTTCCTTGTTCCGTAGCTAAAGAAACACTGGCCATCGTATAAGTACGGTCTTTTACCTTTGCGGAGCGCCCGTCCTGCTCAATGTCGTGAGAAACAACGCCGCTTTTTATTTCTTCAATCGTGCTAATTTCATAGGCCTTTTTTAAGTCACGCATATACTCAAATTTTGTAAGGACTATGGTTTCTTTTTGCACAGGGCCACCATCTATTCTTGAATTCACATGCACGACACCTTCTAAATCTTTGTGTAAGTGCTTCTTGATAAAATTAACGGCTTCTTTTTGTCCCGCCATTTGCGCCGATATGGAATCCTCATAGAATTTATCCAGACGCTCTTTAGTGATTTTGTCCGACTCGCCATTATCTGCGTGTACTTGTTTCGATGTCGAAAACAGCGTATGCCACCCTGCTGCCATTATTGCCGTGAATAGCATGATATACGCTATATGTTTAAGTTTTTTATTTCTTGCTTTATATGTCATAAATCCCTCACAAAAACGAAATCTGCCGGTACGCAAAATAAAAATCAACAACTCTCCGCGCAGACTCGATAAAGATGGTAGCATTTTTTTGCGGTTATGCTCTAGTATAGAGTTAACTAAATACGTATAGTCTGGTGAGTGTTATCGCACCTTCAGAGTAGATTTTAGGTAAACTCCTTCCATGCGACTAAAAAAATTTCATGCAAGAACAATGAGCGAGGCCATGCAGATGATCCGGGAATCTCTGGGTGATGAGGCTATTATTGTCGCTAGCAATGAAGACCGTGTCGGGGGAACCGGCGTGCATGTGACTGCGGCGATTGACCCGGCTTATGATATTAGCGGCAATGAGGAAGGCTATAATGAGGGTGATGGAGGTTGGCTGCAATATGATGAAGAGAATGATATTGATGCCGTAGCCGAAGAGATTACCGAAGTGATGCTGCGCCACTGCGTGCCCGAAGATGTGATGGACGATATAGTCTCCTGCGCCACCATCATGGGCTTTGAAGATATCGCTATAGCGCTCGTAACAACGCTTGAGCAACTCTTTACGTTTCGCCCCTTACCAGAGCGACGCTACCCCAGACCCATTATGATGGTCGGTTCACCGGGAGCAGGAAAAACACTGGCCGTGGCCAAGCTGGCAACGCGTAGCGTGATGAGCGGCCTGAGTGTGGGCGTTATATCCACAGACATAAAACGTGCCGGGGGGATTGAACAACTCAAGGTGCTAACCGATGTTTTGCAGATCAAACTTCATACGGCGCAGGATTATAAATCTTTGCGTGCGCTGACCAATGAAATGCGCATGCGCCACGACCAAGTAATTATCGATACACCGGGGGTCAATCCTTTTAGCAAGTACGATGTCAAGGATCTGGCCAGATTGATGCACACAACCGATATAGAATCCGTGCTTGTTTTACCTGCGGGTACAGATGCCGATGAGGCCGGTGAGTACAGCCGTGTCTTTGCCACTTTAGGAGTAAAGAGTATTATGCCTACACGTGTAGATATCGCCCGGCGATTGGGGAGCTTGCTCTCAGCCGCACATTACGGTAACTTAGGAATTGCCGATGCCAGTACTACCTCCAGTGTAGCACAAGGCCTCTCACCTCTTTCCCCCAGAACTCTTGCGCAATTACTTGTGCCCAGACTATACCGCGCTGAAAAAGATGATATATTAGGCCAAAATTCTTTCGAAGGGCAGCCCTTAAAAACAGGAACCAGATAATGACAGGAAACACTGTTACGAAAAAAGCGCACAAGTCTTCCACGCCTTCTTTCCAGCGTGCTGCCAATATTGTTGCTGTGGCTAGTGGCAAGGGCGGCGTCGGTAAAACGTGGTTCTCGATTACTCTGGCTCATGCTTTGAGTAAAATGGGCAAACGTGTGCTTTTGTTTGATGGTGATCTGGGGCTGGCTAATGTGGATGTGCAGCTTGGATTGATGCCAAAACGCGATCTCAATGACGTTATTCGTGGCCGTTTAGGGCTTGATCGGGTTATTCAGAAATATGAAGATGGTGGCTTTGATATTGTCGCCGGACGCTCCGGGCAAGCTTCGCTTTCCGCCCTTCCCTCTTCGCGTTTAAGCCTTTTGCGTGATCAACTCTTGGATGTCTCCTCCGAATATGATGTGGTGATCGCCGATCTTGGAGCCGGAGTTGATCGCACTGTGCGCATGCTTTCAGCAACAGCCAACGCAACGTTGCTGATTACCACAGATGAACCAACTTCCCTGACCGATGCTTATGCTTTTATCAAGCTAGGGAATGCCGCGGGTATGTCAAATAATATTAATGTGGTTGTGAATATGGCTTCAAGCAAACTGGAAGGCGAAAAGACCTATAAAACGTTGCTTAAAGCTTGTGAGAATTTTCTGCGCATCAGCCCTATAATGGCCGGGATTATCCGCTCTGATACGAAAGTGAAAGATACAATCCGTTCGCAAACACCAATTCTGATCCGTTCGCCCAATGCTGATGCTTCCGAGGACGTTGAACGCATCGCACATCTCGTTTGGAAAAACGTACAAAACGCTCAGCGTCGTTCCGGCAGGGCTTGATTTATAGTAGTTTTCCCTTATACCTCCTGATTTTTTCCGCTACACTCTATTTCTATGAGCGACACAAATCATATCGCCTCTTTGCTTGGACTCAATGTGACGGGAAACACGTTGGGTACAGGGACGCTTTACCCTGTTGAAATCAGTATCCTTGCCTTGCCTCCCAACTTGCGAAACCTTGAAGCAATGCAAATTCTGGAAGGGAAAATTCTGGAGGTTAAACAAGACGGACAGGTCATGATCGGTACGGAGCACGGGAATATTACCATTCGCACAGATACTCCTGCACGCCTGCAAAACAAGCAAGAGATTGAGATTCGCATTGATGCAGGAAATCCGCCGACTAAAGCCGCGTTGCGTCCGAGTGCCCGTGCGCCGGAAAAATGTGGTGCGGAACAAGCACAGCATTTTGATACAAAGCCGATTGAAACGGATTTAACCCAAGATGCCATTGCGATAAAACCTGAAGCATTGAACCCGCAACAACTTTTATCAGGCTTGGCTCTTAAGATGACTTCTTTTAGCACTGAGGAGACTATTGCCAGACCTTTTATGACACTGGAAAACGTTTCGCTTACTCCTATGCCTGCAGAAACGCTCGTGCCCGTTACCGGCAAAACCGCAGATACCATCAAAACAGAAGCCATACAGAAGCAAATCATTTCTGAAATGTCCCGCGCTCTTTTGGTAAACACAGCGCAGCCGCTGAGAGATGATAAGATATATTCTCCTGAAACTGCGTCGGCTCAGACAAGAATTGATAGCATAACGCTTGATCTGCAAAATAGCCGTAATGTGGCAGCTTTGCATTTTCGCACTGTTGCTGCACGGCTGATCGGGACATCGGATGAGACGCGTATTTCGTACAGGCAGACCATGTCAAATTCCCAATCCGATAACACTCCAGCCTTCCACGTTGAAATCAATGTGCGTAATATTCTTCCGCCGCAGGTGGAATTCCCGGGCAATACACCGGATGGCATTTATAGTGCCCAAAATCCGCATTATTCCATTGTTTCCGATAGAAGCAGCGGGAATAATACTTTGCTTTCACGCACTGTTCTAAGCTCGCAGATTGGTCTGTCTAATGCGGTGGTTGAAGGGTTCACCCAGACACGGGGCTTCCCGGTTCTTCGCATACTCACGCCAGAACACATGGCCGGGCGACTTTATGCTATGGATATGCCGGTGCAAGACTTACCCATGGGCAGCCAGCTTGAAATCAACATGAAAGCATTGGCCGGCAAACAGGAAGATAATGGCACTATTTCTGCCGTAATGGCCACATCTGTGCCAATGGTGAATGATCCATATATGCTGATGCCCGGGAACTGGCCGATTATGGAAGAAGTGCAGCAAAACCTTGCTCAGGCAGGTGCACAATCCGCGCAGGCTTTTGGTGCCATGCTTCCTTCAGCCTCTACTCCTGCGCAACTGGGAGCATCTGTATTGTTTTTCATCGCTGCTATGCGTTCTGGAGATATACAAAGCTGGCTCGGGGAAAAAGTAATAGATACGCTCAAACGTTCAGGAAAGACATCGTTGCTTGGGCGTTTGGGACAAGAGTTATCCGGGCTTTCGCAGATGAATGATGAGCGTATATCCGGGAAGTGGCGCGGCATGTCTATTCCCTTGATCTGGCAGGGCGAGATTCACAAGCTGGTCATTTATACAAGCCATGAGAAAGATGCTTTTGATGAAAATGATGCTGGGGGGAAAAAAGGAAAAACCCGGTTTATTGTAGATTTGTCCTTCAGTAATATCGGACCCGTGCAGTTAGATGGTTTGTTTTCAGGATCATCTGGGGATGCTCCCGGGGAAACGGTAGGGCGACTGGATCTGGTTTTGCGTACCAAGCAAAGTTTTTCACAGGCTGTAAAACAACAAATGCGACTCGCCTATAAAAGTGCTCTCGATGAAACGCGCATTACCGGAGATATATCTTTTCAGGATCATACGCTTGATTGGGTGCACATAACACCGGGAGAAACGAAGGAATATTCAACAAATGTATAATGTAACATTTTAATCGCTTATTGACTTCGTCTTTTCACAGTAATAGGTATAGATACATTAGTGAAACAACCCCATTTTATGATACCCATGAAGTACGCACCTTATTTCTTTTTTCTGCTTTGTCTGGCTTGCCTTTTTGCCATTGCACCTGCTTCGTGTGCCAAAGAACCTATAACACCGATAGCCGTGCTGGAAGAAAATGAGGATATACCTCCTGATACTACTCCCACCCCTGTCTCTGCTCCTGCCAAGGACGGCAAATGGACGAACCTGATTTATTTCACCGGGGTCGGCTGTCCGCATTGCTCGAGAACCGACCCGGTCGTTTTGAGAGACCGGGTCAGAAAAGGCGATGTCATGGTCTTTGAATATGAAATATATCGCGATAATGTAAACGGGCCGTTATTAATGGAATATAATAAAGTTTACGGTGCGCGGCTGGCTGTGCCGCAAATCATTGTTGCGCCGGGTAATGCCGGCATTGTTTCGGGCGATACGCCGCTACTCAGAAGTCTTGAAACGCTTATCAAGATTCATAAGGGTAATGACGTGATGCTGAGCACCGGAATGGTGAGTTTTGACGAGCTGTCTTTCGTCAAACTGCCCTATAAGCCCAAAATCTGGTTTAAAAATCGCCTTGCCTCACGCGAAGACAGCTCTTCCCTGCAAAATGAAAGTATAAAACATTTCCTGTTAGAGGGGACACTGCCGGAGGGCTGCGTAGCTGAAAAAAAAGCATATGGACAGATATCAGGCAGCCGGGTACATTTTAAGGCCGCATGCCGATATAACGGCTGGGTTCTGATGTACGATTAACGATTATTATATAAGGAGATTAAAATCATGGATCATATTTCCATTGGTAAGGTTGTGGCACTGGCCATTGCTGATGCGGTAAACCCGTGTGCGTTTGCAGTTCTGACAATGATTTTAGTTTCTATCATTGCTTATAACCCCAATAAAAAGGCCAATATTGTCTGGGCGGGGCTGGCTTTTGCTCTGGCCGTATTCGTGATGTATATGATTTACGGCATATTCATTATCAAGTCGTTTCAGATGGTGGATGCAATCACATCGGTACGGCCTATATTGTACAAAGTTTTGGGTGTTTTGGCATTGCTTTTGGGAGGTCTGCAGATCAAAGATTATTTCATCTATAAAGAAGGCGCTCTGGCCACTGAAATGCCGATGAGTTGGCGCCCAAACGTAAAAAAACTTATCAGCAAGATTACCTCTCCCCTCGGCGCTTTTGGTGTTGGTATATTTGTAACCTTGTTCCTTCTACCCTGTACAATCGGCCCTTATATTATTTTAGGGGGTATGCTCTCGGTTATGGAAATTGTCAAAACCCTGCCTTTGTTGATTTTGTATAACCTGATCTTTATTTCGCCGATCTTTATTATTACCGGTGTTGTTTATTTTGGTATGAGTAAAGTGGAAGATATTCAGAACTGGAAAGACAAGCACATCCGTATCATGCACCTGATCGCCGGTCTTATTATCGGCGGAATCGGCGTGGCTATGATTGGAGGATGGGTTTAGACCTTACCCCTATTCTTTAGATTTACGTCTATGCAATTCGAGGCCGATCTCATCAAGTTCTTTGGATTCGCGTTTTTCTTCCTTTTCGCGCTGTGAATCTTTGCGGCGTCTATTGATAATCTCAATTTTCTTTTGCTCGGCGAAAGCCTCGCGCAGTTGCTCTTGCGTCATTTTTATCTGCCGCTCCAGTTTTTCGCGGTCTTTATCGATCTTCCCAATGGTTTTGCGAGTTTGCTTCACATAGGCTGCAAAGTATTCCAACATATATGGTTGTAATTCTCGGGATTTTTCGCTTTCAATCGCCATCTGGGTTTCCAGAATATCGCGCTCGGCCTTCATTTCCTCTGCCCTACGGTAAAGTTCGGCCAGCGCTTTTTGTAGTTGCTGGGCAGCGTGTTTGCGCACGCGTATCAGGGAATCGAGCTTGGCCACCATATTCTCAATCTCCTAGGGTCTAGACCCTAATCATAATCCAGTCCCAGAATCCGGGCAAGCTGTACAAAACCATCTTCTATGTTGGTCTGCTCTTCCTTATCCTGAGTGAGAAACCGCTCTAGCTCCGGGTAAAGCAAGATGGCCTCATCCACTAGCGGGTCACTACCTTTACGATATGCGCCCAAGCGGATCAGTTCAGCCATATCTTCGTATATTGTGATGACCTGTTTTGCGCGTTTAAGGATTTCATTTTGCTGCTTTGTGAATGCACCCGGCAACGAGCGTGACACGGATTTGAGCACATTGATAGCCGGGTAACGTCCCCGATCGGCAATCTCGCGCTCCATTGTAATATGCCCATCGACAATACCACGCACAGAATCGGAGATAGGTTCGTTGTGGTCGTCCCCTTCCACAAGAACCGAGAATAGCCCCGTGATAGAACCATCTCCTTTTTCGCCGGGCCCTGCGCGTTCAAGAAGACGTGAAAGCTCTCCAAATGTGGTGGGAGGATAACCTTTGGATGTTGGCGGTTCGCCTGCGCTTAATCCAATTTCACGCTGCGCCATGGCAAAGCGGGTCACCGAATCAATCAAGCAGAGCACTTGTTTACCCTGTCCTCGAAAATATTCTGCCAGTGATAAAGTGACGTAAGCAGCCTGACGACGCATAAGAGCCGGTTCATCGCCTGTAGCTACGACAACAACGGAGCGTGCCAATCCTTCTTCTTTAAGATCATCTTGCAGGAATTCCTGCACTTCACGGCCACGCTCTCCGACAAGTCCGATAATTGAAACATCGGCAACCGTATAGCGTGCCATCATGGATAAAAGCACGGATTTTCCAACGCCGGAGCCAGAAAATATCCCCATACGCTGTCCCTGACATGTGGCTAGAAAAGAATTCACAGCGCGTACGCCAAGATCAAGTTGTTTGCCAATACGCTGACGCGCATGGGGCGCTGGAGGTTTGTTCCTCAGCGGAATGGGTATATCGCCGCGTAATAACGCCCCTTTGCCATCGATAGGCTGCACCAATGCGTTAATCACTCTTCCAAGCCAAGCATCACTCGGTGAAATGGACGGAACATTTGTCTGAACCACAGCTTCGCAACCAAGCCCTATGCCTTCGAGCGTACCAAAGGGCATGAGCAAAGCCTGTTTGTTTTGAAACCCAACAACTTCGCAAGGGACATCCGAGCCGCCTTTAGCGGGTTTTAAGTGAACATGCGCTCCAATTGTCAGCGCCTCGGATACACCGCTGATTTCTACCAGAAGGCCTAGGATTTTGGAAACACGACCGTATATCTGCTGCTCAGGCAGAGCCATAATAGTGTTTTCGATTTGTTGTGCCAGACGATCCATAAATATGAGCCTTTTATTGATTTTCTTCTCGTACTCTACCCTTATTTTGCGTAAATAAAAAGAGTACGTTAGTAAATGAAATGCATGTGCATACCGGGTCACAACGGTTCATGCGGCACTATAATGACCCGAAAATGATCTTGACCTGTGCTTTTCATAAAAATGTTAATAAATTAACCTTTTGCGCGTTAAATCGTTTGTTAACCTTTTTTATATTTGTTAATATACTGCCGGTAAACAGGCAATGTACTTTATATAACTTTCTGTTTTCGCTCGTATTTAAAGGGGATTTTTCATGCGCGTATTACTCGTTGAGGACGACATATCTACTGCCAAGAGCATTGAACTAATGCTTAAATCCGAGGGATATATCATCGATATGACCGATCTTGGAGAAGACGGTCTGGATTTGGGGAAAATATACGATTACGACATTATTATACTGGATTTGATGTTGCCGGACATGGACGGATATGAGGTTCT
>JAGLKL010000179.1 GCA_023141075.1 Alphaproteobacteria bacterium | reverse complement strand
CAAAAACTGAGAACATGCTGGCTTTTTCCCTTCTTGTTATTATCGCCTCAACCGCGTTATTTATTTACCTCTTACGCAGCGGTCTTTTATATAAGTATATAAAGTCAAGCCGCAGGTTTTCACGTTTATCTGCAACTATCAGGTCTTTCGTACAAGACCCGGTTTTGTTGATAAAAATTACCTATAACAGCATATTTGCCCAAAGCCTCTTTTTCCTGAGCACCCTTATTCTTTCTGCAAATATGGATTATGACGGCTCAACGATGCAATTTCTGGCCTTGCTACCGGTACTGGCTCTTATTTCGAGCCTGCCAATCAGTTTTGGTGGCTGGGGTATTCGTGAAGGAGCCTTTATATACGGGCTAGGTACCATTGGTTTTTCCCCTGAAACCGCGTTTTTACTCTCTGTACAAGTTGGACTTGTGACACTTATAGCACCATTTATTGTGGCTCTCCCTTATGCTTTCAACAAAGAAAACAACTTGTTCTTTTTTATGCAGGAATCACGCAAAACCTCAAAACGGCAAACTAATGATTAGGTAGTGTAGTCACGTGTTATGTCCAATTCCTAAGTATCTAACCACAAAAAAGATTGCTTTCTTCTTACTGGCAGCCATCGCCATCGCTGTACAAGCACAAATTTCCATTTTTTCCCAAGGCGATTATTTGGGTCTTCGCATTAATCTGGCGGATATTCTCCTGCCGGTTGCCGGGGTTTTTGTTCTTTTTTCACTTATTTCCAAAACAACACGTTGGCCTGAGTGGTCTAATAAATACACGCCCTATCTTCTTTTTTCCTTACTTGGCGTTCTCATTATAGCCTTGATAAACGGCTATTATTACATTGGCGGCTGGTCAAGCTGGGCACTCATTAACAAGTATTTCGGCTTTGTCATCCTTATTTGCTATTTTCACCTAGCCGGATGGATCGTAACAAATTTCGGGCAAAGCCAAACCACGTACAGCTTTGTAAAATATTTCTGTGCCGCCTTCCTCATCACGCTCGTTTTAAGCATTATAGATACTGTCCAGCAACCTTTTAGCGGCTACTCACTATGGGTAGGAGATTTTGCATGGGACGGACTTATGGCCAACCGCAACGCTTATATGGTCGCCGCTATCTTCACAATCACATTTTTGCTGACATTTTCAATATACGATAAGCTTATTCTCCCCTTTTGGTGCTCCGCATTACTATGGATAATTCTACCGACTTTCACCATATATAACGGATCGCGCACGGGTTGGATTTTTGGTGCACTTATCTTACTTGCGTACTTAATCAAAGCCCCCATGAAATTCCTGAAAGAAATTGCCCCGTTTCTCATTATCGGCACCGTAATAACATTTCTTATTTTCAACTACATCAGCAATGGCGAAATTAGACTAATCCGCCAATACACATTTTTGACCGCCCTCTTCCAACAAGATGAACCCGACTATTTTGGCGACCAAAAAAGATATATAGCTCTGGAAGACGGGATCGAGCTATATCAGCAATCAAACCCTATAATTGGCGCAGGACTGGGAGCATATAAACCATTCCAAATAGAAAAACGCGGTAAATATATCGATGTCATTGACTGGTCGACCTTATGGTTACTCACTGAAATGGGGATATTGGGTCTGGCCTCTTTTTCTGCCTTCTTCTTGCTCGGTCTTTATGTCCTTTTCAAAAAAGGCTACAAAGAAGGATCTGCTTACCATACAGCAATATTTTGCTTCCTCATTATAATCATCGCCATGTCGTTTCTGCATGAGCTTCTTTACACGCGCTTTCTCTGGTTTGCTTTGGGATTGGGAATGGCAACACAACCGCAGGAACAAGATAAACCCTGCACAAGTTTCTAGGGTTTAGACCCTAAGCTATTGATATTTACGCCACAAACGATACTATTGCCGGGCAAAACGAATAATAAGCGAGTAAAGACCATGGACACATCAAAGCCTCTATCAACCACTATTGCCGGGCAAAAGCTTGAGAGCTGTATATTCAACGCTTCAGGCCCTAAATGCACAACGCAAGAAGAGCTGGACGCCTTGGGTCAGAGCGCTGCCGGTGCCATCCTGTCGAAAAGCGCAACACTGGAATACCGCGCTGGCAACGAAAAACCACGCTACTATGAAACCGAGTGGGGCTCGATTAATTCCATGGGTCTGCCCAATGAGGGATATGAATTCTACGCAAATTACGCGGCCAAAGCGGTAACGCATAACAAACCTTATATCATATCAGTCTCAGGCATGAGCTCTGAGGACAACATTCATATTGTCAAAGAACTGGCAGGCAACGAAAACATCGCAGCAATAGAATTAAACCTATCTTGCCCGAACCTCCCCGGAAAACCGCAAACCGGTTATGATTTTGAACAAAGCCGGGCGCTACTGGAAAAAATATTCGAGGTCGCCGGGCAGCCTCTGGGCGTTAAATTACCACCATACTTCGATATCCCCCATTTTGAAATGATGGCTGAAGTCTTGAACGATTTCCCTATTTCCTTTGCCACATGCATTAACAGCATAGGCAACGGCCTTGTTATCGATACGGAAGAAGAATGCGTAGTCATTCGCCCTAAGCACGGCTTTGGCGGCATCGGCGGAGATTTCATAAAGCCCACAGCTCTGGCCAATGTACGTAAATTTTATACTCTCCTGAAAGACGACGTTGATATTATTGGTGTCGGCGGAATCAAAAACGGCATGGATGCATTTGAGCATATTTTATGCGGAGCCGGTGCTGTGCAGATTGGTACCCAGCTCATGCGTGAAGGAACCGATTGTTTCACCCGCATTGCTTCCGAGCTACAAAACATCATGCGCAAAAAAGGGTACACCTCCATCGACGATTTCAAAGGCACGTTAAAAAACATGGACGCATAAATAACGCTAATACCAATTCACGTCAGTCGCAACTTTTTCT
>JAGLKL010000178.1 GCA_023141075.1 Alphaproteobacteria bacterium | reverse complement strand
TAAAGCTTCTCCATTTCAAGTGTGGCTGCGTTCTTATCGTTTAATATAGAGTTCTTTGTTATTTTGTGACTAGAGTCAGAACCTTAAAAGACATTACCGGTTCTTCAACAATTATCGTTATCGGCGTATTTTATTGATGTTCAGCGTTATAAGCTGTAAAAAAGCACACGAGATACCTTCCATATTAACAACTTTGCGATCACATGCATAAAACAGGACAAGAGCAAAAACCCAATACGGAAAACAAAATATTATCCGATAATAATATGGGGCAGAAGCGCGTAAAGGTTCTTGATGGCATGCGTGCTTTTGCAATATTGTTTGTTCTTCTTTCTCATAGCGCGATTAGCCTTAAAACCCCACTGGTCATCAAGTTCGGCTCAAGTGAGTTTCAGAATGTTTTCTTTAACGGCTGGGTTGGTGTGGATTTGTTTTTTGTACTTAGCGGTTTTTTAATCACATCACAGCTTTTGTACAAAACACTTAACATGAAGAACCTCAAAACTTATGCATTGCGCAGATTTTTTCGTATCGCCCCCACCTATTACGTAACGGTACTGGCTACTTTGATTGTGTATTACTACGCTGTTCCCATTCTTGGAGCGCATCAGCAAATCAATCTGCTCGACTTTGTCGGAACGTGGGCTTGGCCTTTATTAGCCCATCTGATTTTTTTGCACGATTATCTCTGGCGTGAGCCTTCTATCAATGGATTATTCTGGTCTATTCCTGTTGAAATCAAATTTTATATTGCTCTGCCTGTTTTTTTGATATTGCTTGGCAAAATTAAAAATCCCAAAGGCCAAATTGCAGCAGTTGCGATCTTTGTTATTCTTTATGTCTTGGGCAAATATTTCCTGATTTACAGTGTTTATGGCGGAAGCATTGTGTCTTTTGAGATATTTTTCCTGAATATCAGGACACCTTTTCATTTGGCGCTCGATGGCCTCTTAATTGGCGTGTTATGCGCTTTTATTCTGACCAATACATATATTGCCGCTCTTAAACCGCACACTTTTCTTATGAATGTTCTATTTGTCTGTGGCCTTCTTCTGTTTTTTGTTAATGCTATGTTTCCCCACCTGACTGAACTGCAAGCTGATTTTTTTGACCAAGCACTGATGATTCCGCTTTTTTCCTTGAGTTTTGGATTTATGCTTATTGCTTTGGTGCGCGGATGTTTTGCCAGCGGCTTTTTTGAAAACCGATTTTTAAGGTTTATTGCCTTAATATCTTACAGCTTATATCTCAGCCACTTATTTGTC
Source organism: Alphaproteobacteria bacterium (assembly GCA_023141075.1). Lineage (GTDB taxonomy): Bacteria > Pseudomonadota > Alphaproteobacteria > Micavibrionales > Micavibrionaceae > UBA1672. The sequence goes on along the minus strand of JAGLKL010000178.1, from coordinate 1,666 downwards.
ATTTCTTTCCATGCCAAAATTGAAGACACTATTTCTTCATTTATCCCTTGGCCTATTTTGTGCTGGGTAGTTGTTTTCCTTATATTCTTTTTGATCTGCATAGCCGTAGCTTACATTTTGCACCGAGTAATAGAACGACCTTTTCTTAACTGGTCGAAAAAGCGTTTTACATACGATCCCTAAGATCTAAACCCACACTAAAAAGAGCCTCATCAAGAGACTCTTTTAAAAAACGGTTTTACATAAAAACTATGAAAGCGGTGCAGTTTCGGGAGGCTCAGCGCCTGAAACAAGTGTTGTATCAGGAGCAAGGTTGGCGTCTTTTACCAAATAAACTCCGCTATCAACATTATCTTTCATAGTTTCTGCTTGCGCTTGCATCTCCCGGATGTTTTTGCTCATATCCCAGAATTCCCGTGCAAACCCGCCAGATTGTATTGCGCGTGCATCAAGGCTGTTGAAATGTTTCTCAAAATTGTCTGTGGGAAGTTCTCCTGCACGATCTCCAACAAGTTCCGTAACATTTTCCTTATACTGTGCCACAAGAGTCGAATATTTCTCACTTCCCATCATTTTTTCATGGAAAACCTTGAGCCCGGCCTGTTCAATGGCGTTTATATCATAACGTTCCCAAAAGTGAAAACCCTCAAAATCGTGGTCTCTTATCTGGTTAAGGCTTAGATTGAATTCCTGCGTTGTCCCGTCAGCAATGGCCGTAAATTCAACCGGCATGTCCGATATAGCGGCATTTTCAGCCTTCACACCGGGGAAAACTTCGAGCGCGGCTGTTTTGATAGCCTGCATATCTTTTTCACTATATCTGTCTGCATATTTAAAATCGCTGTTTTCTATCTGGTTCATGCTTAATTCAAAAAACCGTGTTTCTCCGCCGACAATAGCTCTAAATTTAAATGGTAAATCTTCTACATCTCCATCAAACCTGGACTCTCCTTGTCTCATTTCATCGATGAGTATGGCTGTTTTTTTCGTGTCGATAATAACCTCTCCCTGTTCGGGAAGGATCGTATTGAGCTCAACTTTTGCCTCTTTTATTTGATCCATAAGCTCAGTATAACCCGCATTTTCCAAACGAGAATCACGCTCTGTGTATATTGCGTTAATAAGTCTTTGCTGTGCCGGATCAGGCTCATTTTTTCTCATTTCACGAACATCAGCTATTGTGTAACTTTTATACCCTTTAGGTATTTGGTCTAAAGCAATAGGGCTATTGTGATATTTAGCCAGTTTAAATAGCTCTTTTATCTCTGTCGGCGAGGGGTTCACTTCCACAAGTTTATAGGGTGCATCTTTTTCATCTACATTATAGTCTTCATAAACCGGTATTACTCCATCAGCGTCTGAAACAATATTTCCAGAGTTGTTGTCAACTATAGCATAAGGATTAAGCGCCATAGTTGACCGGGAAAAGCGGGGTAGCACGATCCCAGCCAACACTTTGGTTTCCCCGGCTTCAGCCGACGTTGAAGTAACTTCATCATCAGATTGGTCATCAGATTGAACGATCTTATCATCCATATTTATCACCCTGATATCAATAGACCCGTTTGTGGTCATCTCCCGCTTATTTTATTATATAAATTACTCTTTTTCCAAGCGGTTACTAAATTTTAAGGGATTAAGTCAAAAAAAGCAAACTTTTGGTAGT
>JAGLKL010000177.1 GCA_023141075.1 Alphaproteobacteria bacterium | reverse complement strand
TCAATCCGGCTTACGTGGCTATCTAAGTTGATGCGCACACACGGCCAATTCAAGCGGGCGGCGACTTGCTCAATATGTGTGGATTTCCCAGTGCCGTGATAACCCTGAATCATCACACGGCGATTATGGATAAAACCGGCAAGAATGGCCATAGTCGTTTCATGGTCAAATCGATAAGTCGGATCGATATCAGGTACATTTGGTGTGCTCTCACTAAAACCGGGGACATCCCAGTCTAGGTCAATGCCAAAAGTTTCCCGCGCATTATATTTGGTGTCGGGGATTGTTGTGTATTTACCTTCTTTGGCTTTGATTTGGGTGATGCTAAAAGACATCCCGCGGTCGGCTTCTTTGTCTTTGTCTAGGGAGTCAGTGCCTAAGTCTGTTATGTATTGTGTATCGCTCATATAATTATTTCCATTTACTTTTTCTACCCAAAGGGCACGAGTGCCTTGTCAGAAAATAAAGCAAAACGACTATAGTATTCGTTTCGTTATGCGCTCGGTTAATTGCGTTTTTTAAGCTTTGAGTATTCCCCGAAAGCCAGCTTTAGTATTGTATAAGCCATATTGATCTTTTTGAGAAGTTCTTCGGCGTGTTCATTGGTTTTATTTAAATCAGGGTGATATTTCTTTGCCAGTTTTTTATAACACGTTTTGATTTCATCAAGTGTCACGGGCGGGCATAATCCCATCAAGGCGAGAGCCTCATATTCCGGAGTGTTGCCATTACCGACAAAGCTATTACCCTGATATTCTTCATTGTGAACTTTATGATGGGAGTATCCGTTTTGCTCTCCACCGTGATAAGTGTTGCGTGCTGCTTCGAATAAATGTTCTTCCGCCATGCCGTCAGAATCGTATCTCCAAGTCGGGCGGTCACCATAAAGGCTGTTTGTTATATGCTCTTCGACTTCTCGTTCGGACATGCCGGAGAAGAAGTCCCATGCTTTGTTGTATTCTTTTATATGCTCGTAGCAGAAATAATAATAATCGTCTAAGCCGCGATGTTTGGGCGCTTTGTGCTTTCCTTGATTTGGACAACCGGGCATGTCGCAACAGCATTTTTTTATGCGCTTTTGTGAGTCTGCATATTCCGGAGAGTTAGATTTTAAAATGATCCTAGGCATAATGGGTTTCATTATATAGAGGATATATTTTTGTTATAAAAGAAGAAAAAGGGAAAAATATTTTATGTAAATAGTGAATACATTCAAGCTTTTAAGGTGCATAGCTCATAATTGCGTTACTTTGTAATTCTTATTCTAAGTGTACGGCAGGTTTGTAAAATATATTCATTTATTTAGAGGAAACATAAAAAACCGATATCTTATGGTTGCGAAAGATTTGGGAGGGTATTAGAGGGAAACAAAAGGAATAAATAGCTCATGGTTGCAAAAGATCTGGAAGTACGATAGTATAACCCGGAAATATATGGACTATTTTTTGTAAGTGTGGGGTTACTATGAGAAGTGAAACGTCAAAGGCTGGCGCTGCGAGTGATGGATGTTACAAATTTCAGCCTGGTCAGAGCTCTCTGATTAGCAGAAATGTTACAATTTTTGGACGCAGAACGTCGGTCAGATTGGAGCCGGAAATGTGGACGGCTTTGAATGATATAGCAGATAGAGAGAAATGTTCGGTACATGATATTTGTTCTCTGGTTTATGTGCGCAAAAGTTCTTTGACATCTTTAACTGCAGCAATTCGGGTTTTCCTGATGCTTTATTATAAAGCTGCAGCAACGGATATCGGTCATAAGGATGCCGGTCACGGCGATTTTAGCGTAATGAAGCGACGGGCTCGCATACCTGCGACCTATAAAAGCTATTTTGAGAAAAAAGAAGCAAAATTCAGGCAACAAAAGCGTAAAACTGTAGGTGGATATACCAATTAGAGAATACGTCCGTATTTAAGGAATTTTTCTCTGCGGTTTTTTGTTATGGTTGAAATATCCCACGGAGTGAGTTCTTCGAGGCCTTTTTCGATCTGGTCGGCAACAGCTTTTATCATTTCCTCTTTATTGCGGTGAGCTCCTCCGACAGGTTCGGAAATAATGCTGTCTATAAGTTTAAGTTCTATCAAATCTTGCGCTGTAAGCTTGAGGGCTGCAGCAGCTTCTTTTGCATGAGATCCATTCCGCCATAAGATAGAAGCGCATCCTTCCGGTGAAATAACGGAATATGTTGAATGCTCCAGCATGTAGACTTTGTCAGCTACGGCAATGGCAATAGCTCCGCCTGAGCCGCCTTCTCCGATAATAACTGAAATGATCGGGACGGATGTTCTAAAGCAGGTCTCAATGGATTTGGCAATGGCCTCGGATTGACCTCGCTCCTCTGCGCCGACACCGGGATAGGCTCCAGCGGTATCAATGAGCGTAATAACAGGGATTTGGAATTGGCCGGCCATATTCATAAGGCGCTGTGCTTTGCGGTAGCCCTCCGGTCTGGCCATACCGAAATTATGTTTGATGCGACTGTCTGTGTCGTGGCCTTTCTCATGACCCATAATAATGCAGGAGCGGCCTCTGAAACGTCCCAAACCACCAATCAGAGCTTGGTCTTCACCAAAATTGCGATCACCGGACAGAGGCATAAAGTTCTCGACCATATTGATGTAATCGATCATGTGCGGACGGTTTTGGTGACGGGCAACCTGAACTTTTTGTTCGGCAGTCAGTTTGCTGTAAGTCGCTTTTAGGAGCTTGTCCGCCTTACTTTGCATGCGTGTGATTTCATCAGCGATGTTGATTTTCGAGTCACTATTAACATGACGCAATTCGGCTATCTTGCTTTCGAGCTCTAGAATTGGTTTTTCAAAATCCAGCTGACTCATGACAGTCGCTTCCTTATTATAGCTTGCTATAGCTTTATAGTAGTTTCATCTAAGAATAATACATTTTGCTTGAGGAATTTTTTTGATTATCTGCGCATAATTTCATC
>JAGLKL010000176.1 GCA_023141075.1 Alphaproteobacteria bacterium | reverse complement strand
ACCGTAGCTATGGCTACGCTCTACGCTGTTTTCTCGTGCATCTCTCAAAAATTTTCTCGTGCAGAATGGATAAAAGCTGTGGGTTTAGACCCTAGTGAGGAGAAGCACCTATGGATAGTAGTGCAGCCGTACCCTTAGAACGATGTAATGCCTTAGTATTAAATGCGGATTACCGGCCTTTGAGTTATTATCCATTATCTGTATGGTCTTGGCAGAACGCTGTTAAGGCCATTTTTCGTGGTAACGTGAACGTCGTTTCCGAATATGAACGCACTGTGCGCTCACCGGAAATAGAGATGAAGCTGCCTTCTGTCCTAGCGCTAAAAGAATATGTTTACACTTCCCGCACACCGGCATTTACCCGCTTTAATGTTTTCCTGCGTGATGGCTGGACGTGCCAGTATTGCGGAGAGCGCCACAAAACCCATGAACTGACTTTTGACCACGTTATTCCAAGATCCAAAGGAGGGCGCACCAACTGGGGAAATATTGTGGCGGCTTGCCGATGCTGTAACATCAAAAAAGGAAATAATATGTCACGTGATGTAGGCATGTTCCCATTATCAGACCCGCGCCAGCCCACGGTTTATGAGCTGCAAGACAGCGGACGATCCTTTCCTCCGAACTTTTTGCACGAAAGCTGGAACGACTTTCTCTACTGGGATACAGAGCTTGCTGAGGATTAATCCGAAGGCGTGTTAACTGGTACAGCCCCGTTATATATCTCCTTTGATCAGTTCTTTAACAAAGACAATACCCTCAGTTCCAAGAAAACCGATAATAAAAACTAAAGCGCAGACCCATAGCATCCCTATAATGGCTCCAACCAAAACCGCCAGCCCGTCACGTGTTATCACTCCGATAGACATCAAAGCTATGCCAAAGCTGGGAACTGTGTTGGTTAGCGGCAGGGGCACACAGACCGATAAAGCCATAACAAGTGCGAACACACCGATCATTCGTAAAAAAAAGCCAGAAGTTACAAATTCAAGCCGTGGTCGGATGATATATTCCAAACGCTTTGTCCAAGGAAGCGCACGATCAATTATGCTCTTAAGCTTTTCACGTCTGATTGACCTTGCTTTCCACGAACCGGGAAGCCATATTGTCTTGCGTCCCATGGCTTGTTGAGCGCTCAAAAGAACCAGCGGTAGTCCCAGAACTGTCCCATATCCGACTGCCGGGAGCGGCAGCGCGGCCGGAAGAGCAAATAAAAACAGGAAAAAACCGAAACCACGCTCATGAAAAGCATCCAGCAACGCGGAAACACTCACGTTTTCGCTTGTAAACTCTTCATCAATATCGCGGAGGATGTCAGATATGCTTTTCATGGTTATTGAAATAGCAGAGATTTGCATCATTGGCGAGAGAGAAAATGCTTTGCAGAGTCGCTGTTGTTTTACTATTTATAGATAGTACCACGGGTTTAATCTGTATTATAGTCAACTTCACCGGCCTGCAAAGAGCATCTATGCTGGTTAATCAGGCGGATAGCATTAATCTTGATAAAGCCGTCAGCGTCCATTTGGTCATAGCCGCCTTCTTCATCCATAGAAGATTGTGCCGGATCATACAAAGCTTTCGGGCTTCTACGCGAGATCGGATAGGCCATACCTTTAAAGAGCTGTACGTCAACGCTGCCGGTATTATTCTCCTGCGCTTTATCCATGAAAACCGAAAGCAACTTAAACTCGGGTGAGAACCAGAAACCGTTATAGATCAGTTCGGCCACTTTCAGGCTCATCATATCGCGGAGTTTCATCACTTCCCGATCTAAGGTCAGCCCTTCAAGATCACGGTGTGCTTTGTATAAAATCTCACCACCCGGTGTTTCATATACGCCGCGTGACTTGATTCCGACAAAGCGGTTTTCCACCATGTCCAGACGACCAATACCGTGCTTTGTGCCAAGTTCATTCAGGTACTCGAACAGTTCAACAGAGTTGCTGACTTCGTTCCCGTCATTTTTATTCGTGACTTTCACCGGAATGCCGGCTTCAAAGTCGATTGTAATAATCTCCGGATCATCCGGTGCATTTGCAGCATTCACGCTCCGCGAATAAACATTCTCATCAGCAGGCGAAGCAGGGTTTTCCAAAAGGCCGGCCTCATGAGAAATATGCATCATATTATCATCCTCAGAATAGGGAATGCTGCGTGTCGCACTCACAGGAATGCCATACTGATCTGCATAATTGAGCATATCGCTACGTCCCTCAAAGCGCGTGAGGAAATCTTTCATCTTCCAAGGTGCCAGTACTTTAATGTCAGGCTTCAATGCATAATAAGACAGCTCAAAACGCACCTGATCATTCCCTTTACCGGTTGCTCCGTGAGATACATAATGTGCGCCTTCTTTTTGAGCAATTTCGATTTGTCGCTTGGCAATAATAGGGCGGGCAACAGAGGTGCCAAGTAGATAGCGGCCTTCATAAATGGCCTGTGATTTTACAGCTCGGAAGATGTATTCTTCAACGAATTCTGGCCGGAGATCTTCAATATACACAGCACAAGCACCTATTTTCAGCGCTTTCTCGCGCGCAGCGTCAAAGTCTTCCTTCTGACCTATATTGGCTATGTAGGCAACGACATCATAGCCTTGTTCGATAAACCACTTAAGAATGACTGATGTATCCAGACCACCTGAATAAGCTAGTACAATTTTACCTTTGCTCATTAATTGCTTTCCTTTCTATCGGCGCAATAAGATCGCCTGTGTAAGCTGGCAGAGATTCATTTCTCAACACGCACATTAGCATCTTTTAAACACCAGACCAAAACTGCTTTTTGCACATGCAGACGGTTTTCTGCTTCATCATAGATAACACTAGCAGGAGATTTGGCAACTTCTTCACTGACTTCTTCCCATTCATGCATCGGTAGACAATGCATAAAGATCGCACCGTCACTGGCCGCAGTCATAAGATCGGAATTGACCTGATAAGGCCGGAAGTGTTCAATATCCTTGCCTTCCTGTCCCAAAGA
>JAGLKL010000175.1 GCA_023141075.1 Alphaproteobacteria bacterium | reverse complement strand
AAGCAAAATGTATTATTCTTAAGTAGAACTACTATAAGGCACTATAACACGTGACTACACTACCTAGGGTCTAAAGTGAGCAAAAATAAATCTAAAATCTCGGCTGTACGTTTAAAAAGCGAAAAACAGGAAATGCAGTTTCCCGAGCTTATTGAGCAGGATTGCAACGTTGCCCTTAATGATCTTGTGCGCGACAGCTATTTCCAGCCCGTAAACAATAATAACGGCCCTTACGATCTCACCTTGTCGATTGAAATCAACAGGCTGGTTTTCCACACCAAAGACCGTAACGGCAATGATCTTCCTTTACTTATCCTATCACTAACCCCTTACAGCAAGCTGGTTAAGGATTATTATATAATCGTTCACAGCCATCACGAAACCGTTTTAGAAGGAAAACCCTCACGCATAGAAGCCATAGACATGGGACGACGCGCTTTACACAATGAGGGGGCGGAACTTCTTATAGAGCGCCTGAGCAGCAAGATTGAAATGGACATGAGAACCGCCCGGAATCTTTTCACATTGATCTGCGTCCTTCACCGCAGCAAGATCCGAGTCCTGCACTAATACCAATTCTTATTCATTAAATGGTAATTGGTATAAATAAGGTTGCGACTGCAACCCGCACGTTAGTGCGAAGCCTGCGTGGCGTCTGAACGTCGATTATCATTCGAAGAATGAGAATTGGTATAAAAAGAGAAAAACATTGCTTTTTGACTCTCAAAGGGTATAACGATACAGAAAAATTTTTAGGTTTCTTTAACCTAACCATTTATTTTTAAAGAAAAAAGAAAAAAGAAAACACATAAACACATGGCAAAAGAAGATTTAATTGAATTTAAAGGCGTTGTAACTGAAGTTCTCCCCAATGCAATGTTTCGCGTAACACTGGAAAACGAACACGTCGTTCTAGCTCACACAGCCGGAAAAATGCGCAAAAACCGTATCCGCGTCCTGCAAGGAGACACAGTCATCGTCGAAATGACTCCTTACGACCTGACAAAAGGACGCATCATATTCCGTGAAAAATGATTATAATAAATGTCGATTGGTTTTGGCTTCGGCCTCTCCGCGCAGACGCGACCTGCTTGCACAAATCGGCATTGAGCTTACACAGGAGCAAATAGCTCCTGCTGATATTGATGAATCCCCTATCCGCAGTGAACTTCCAAAAGACCTTGCCCGGCGCTTGGCCAAAGAAAAAGCGCTTGCCGTCAAACACGATGGAGCTTATATCCTTGCTGCTGACACGGTCGTAGCATGTGGCCGTCGCATTCTCCCAAAAGCCGAGACCATTAATCAAGCCCGTGAATGCCTCGAAATGCTGTCGGGACGACGTCATCATGTTTATGGCGGCCTCTGCCTAATTACCCCTGATAAAACAGCACATATCCGATTATGTGATACGGTTGTCAAATTCAAACGCCTGACAAAGCGCGACATCACGCACTATCTAGACAGTGAGGAATGGCACGGCAAAGCAGGAGGCTACGCTATACAAGGTCTGGCCGCAGGCTTTATCCCTTTCATCCAAGGCTCTTATTCCAATGTTGTAGGACTGTCTTTGTATGATACAATGCAGCTCTTAAACGGAGTTGGTTATTTTTAATTAATCAGTAATGAATATTGTTTATATTATAAGCGCGTAAGAGGCATATAATACAACACACTGCAATGATAAAAAGGGATCGTAAAAGTGGCCTTGCAAATCCTGATCGAAGAATATAAAGAACAAATCTGGGCAGTAGCCTTGGATAAGGGAAAAATCGAGGCTATTGAAATTGACCCGGCAAACGAACCGGTTCGTTACGGTTCTGTATTCTACGCCAAGGTCACCCGCATTGACACCGCACTTGACGCCGCTTTTCTTGATCTGGATGGCCAAAACACCGGCATCTTGTTTAACAAAGACGTGCGAACCGTTGATAAGACTGGGAAAATTTGCAAAGGCTGTGAGCAAGCCATCGGTAAAATCATAAACCCCGGCGACATGGTTGCCGTACAGGCCAAAAGCGCCTATATCGCCAATCAGGATGCCTTATGGCTTGAGGAAACAAAAACGCCGCGCATGAGCATGGACATCACCCTGCCCGGTCGTTACCTGATTTACAGCGCCATGCTTCACGATAACGTGATTTCCAGTCGCATACGTAATAAAAAATACCGCAAGCGCATGCTAAAGATGATCTCCTCATTAGAAGACATGCAGGGCTTTATCTTGCGCTCAGCCGCTGCCGGTCTGCAAACAGACATCCTGCGTCGTGAAGCAGGTATCCTGCGCTCCGTCTGGGAAAATTTCGAAGAGGGCTTCACCGGTTCAACCCCTCAACTTGTTATGCAAGGGCCTAATTCCATTCAGCGTATCCTTGGCGACATGGCAACAAAACCGGTTGAAACCATCGAAATCGTCACCATGGATCATTATCGACAAATAGAAAAATGGTGTGCAGTCTTTGCCCCCGATCTGATTACAAAAATCGTGCCCGTGGAGCTAAAAGACAATGATGCGACGCAGGATCTGGCTCTGCTGGAATACCGAGATGTTATAGGACAAATCGAAGCCCTCTTACACAATTATGTACTCCTGCCTGGCGGCGGCAATATAACCATTGAGGAAACAACAGCTCTTTGCGCAATAGATGTAAATAAAGGCAGCGATACGCACTCCAACCTGTCCATCAACATTGAAGCGGCTCAGGAAATCACCCGCCATTTGCGCCTGCGCAATATAGGCGGCATCGTTATAATAGACTTCCTCAAGATGAATAAAAAAGACCGGAACACCTTACTCAAGACCTTTGAAAAAGACATCCTCGACGATCCGTGCACCGTACAAACTCACGGCTTTACCAAGCTTGGGCTGCTTGAGACAACCCGCAAACGCCGTACCCCTTCCCTGAACGCCCGTTACGATGGCGTAGTGCTTTAGATTTGATTTTGCATTGCGACTTCTACAGGCGGAGAAACTGGAACATCCGGCATATC
>JAGLKL010000174.1 GCA_023141075.1 Alphaproteobacteria bacterium | reverse complement strand
AAATAGTTGCGACTGGCGTTACGTAGATAAAGCCAAGCCTAAAAGTGAACCTCCGATATAATAATGGAGTTGAGATTATTAATAATATATTTCCTGTGCTACAAGTACGTCACAAGGTGGATTAGAAAGGACATCTCCGGTAACCCCGCCTATCTTTGACACAAAGCCTGATTTGCTATGCATACCAATTGTGATCAAGTCAGATTTTAATTCTTTGGCTTTTTTAACCAAATTACTAGACACAGCACCATTTATGAGATCTCCGGAAAGATTGATTAACTCTCCATTATGCTCATTTGCAAAATAGCTGCACTCAGTCTTCAAAAAAGCCTTCATATTTTTCTTTGCGGTTTTTTCAGTTTTCTTCATCATATGTTGATGCACAGAAGGATCGTCCCCAAAAACTAGTACATTAACTACATGAGCTGCGACAAATGCAGCTTTCGGAGCAAGCTCCATACCGATCCTGAGTGCAGTGCGTGAACTCGGGGCAAAATCAATAGCAGCCATAATATTTTCATAAGAACCGGTAGGCTTTTCTCTGACCATTAAAACCGGAGTAATGCCCTTGCGCACAACGCGCTCAATTGTAGTCCCTACAAATAAATCGCGAAACTTCTCTTTCCCATGCATGCCCATAACGACAAGATCAACTTTATTGGTATGAACTGCTTCGAGAATCTCAAAAAATATCTCACCGCCCTGTCTGACAATTATGTGTGTTTCAACATCATTTAAACCATTAAAACCTAACAAATATTTATGGATAAGATCCTCAATATCCTCACACGTTCCCAACGCACTTTTTTCACTTTTAGGGTCAACATAAAACGGAGCAATATGAATGATATATAACTTTGCTTTTTGCTCTTTGGCAATCTTCATTGCGCGCTCCATAGCACGGTCTGAATTTGAAGCTAAATCCGTAGCCAATAAGATATTTCTCATCACGTATTCCCCTTATTATTTGTGACCAGCGCCCATCCTGCTCTTTAGAAAATATTATCGCTTAAGATTCTATGCTGCCGTTTTTCAAAAAACGTTGATAAATATCAAGAATATAAAAGATAAATTGGGATATCATCACACTTGGGATGTTCCGCTATGCTGTGTATTAACTATAGGAGCAAAATAATGAACCGTATAATGAATCTTATCAGTCCCCGTGAGAAACTTATTTCCATACGGCCTCCTCATTGGATTTATCTCTTGCAGGGAATTTTCTGGGTTGTGCTTCTCACTATTATAGGATTGATTGTAGATTATTTACTATATTATCATGCAGGGTCACGTATAAGCCCTTTAACGTCGTGGTTTGAAGTTGATTTTTGGTTTGTACGGCTTGATGAGGATACAACACTCATACCCTTTTTCTTTTTCCTGACAGGGCTGGCTGTTTTCTGGCCATATTTTTTAACTTATATTTCCCATGTGATTGTTCTAACCGATCAGAGAATCATTCATAAAAAAGGACTGATTTTTGTTCATGTTGATCAGGTTGACCTAGAAGATATTCGCGCAGAACATGTTGACCACGGTATTTTGGGATGGTTTATTGGTTATGGCACTATTCGTCTTAATTGCCGTTTTATAGAAGATGTTTTTTTACCTGCTATTGAAAGGCCTTACCGGCTGATAAAAGCTTTGCACAATACTAGATTTAAGGATTCTTCAATCGAATACCATGAAGACATGTTTAAGTCTGACCTTAATTTAATTGATCAAGAACAGCAAAAAGCCAGCCGTAAGGGAAAGTTTAAAGATCTAAAACATAGATTCAAATCAAGTCTTGGTAAATCTTCTCATAAAGAAACTGGAAAGGGTAATATCTTAAAGCGTTAAACTTTGCGACAAGGCCAGTTACGTTGTACAGATTAAAATTCATGTACGTCGTCGACGTATAAATTAGAAAGGCGCGTCATTATGCCCTCTGCATAACGCCCCGACCATTTGGATTTATTAGTTTCATGCCATTCACGGGCAATTGCTTCAAATGTGTTTTCTGCATTTTCCAAAGATAGAGCTTTCTTCTTTTTTCGATCTTGTGAAGGATCGATACCCCCATCAATCATTTTTCGCGCTTCTCTGCGCTTTTCACGCGCATCAGCAAGTGATATTTCAGGATATACCCCCAGGCGCCAATAACTTTTCTTTGTTGTTGATACGATATTTAAGCCGCCAATATTTAGAACCATTTGGCCTTATATCTAAAAATAAACCCTGCCCATCCGAAAGTTTATAAGGCTTTTTGGACTATATAGGATGGGAATAAAAGGATAAATGGTGGTGGATTCGAATCCACTTTTCTAACTTTTCAAACATAGCTCAACATATTGATTTAGAATAGAGAAAAATCACGTCTAAAAATATCGGGGTTTTTACCCCTCATTCAAAGGAACATCTCTCATGTGCTGATCTATTATTGATTCAATGGCTTCAGGCAGAGCATAGTGCGCTTTGTTTGCCGCCCAAGTTTCACGCGTATTTGCTACTGTTTCACGCACTGTATCAATAACCAGCCTTTTCGGCAATCCGGCTTTTTCCGCTAGCTTTTCAAAAAGCTGCAAGTCGCAATGCGTCATATCTTTTGTTTTAAGAAGTTTCAAAGCCAGCGTATCGCCGGGAATATAAGGCACCGTTGAAACCATATCATAAACTGGCGCTAGCTCCGGAGTGCGGCCATCGCGATAAATAAATGACCAGTTCTTTAAATGCATATCGCCGTTGCCAGTTAGGATAGTATAGGCAAGACGAGCGATATAATCGCGCAAGCCTTCTTCTCCGGTCAAAGTCCATACCATTTTTGCGATGTTTTGGAAGCTCACACCTTCATATTTATTGTCAGGGAAGATGCTGTAAACTTGCGCAAAATCCTCGATATGAATGCGCTTGCCACCTTCTGTGCGATCAAAACGCTTGACAGCCAGAGCTTGACTACCGCGCAGTTTGCCAAAATCAGGAAGGTTCTCAACATCGGATAGAGCCACCAGTTTGATTTCCGGCACATTCATGCCGATTTCTC
>JAGLKL010000173.1 GCA_023141075.1 Alphaproteobacteria bacterium | reverse complement strand
CAATGAAACAGAAACAAATGTTATTTGCTCTAACAACTATAATGAAAGCAATTAAAGTATGAGCTTTACTTCAAATCGTTGGTTTAGGGCAGAACGCCACCGCAGCGAAATTGACCAGCTCTTTGATTTATATTGGGGCGTGAAAGAACGCCGTATTACCACTCTGACGTTAAAAATTATGGGCGTTAACCTTATCGCTGTGGTTACGCTGATCTTCGGTGTGGTTTATTTAAGTCAGTATCATACGATGCTTGTTGAAGCCAAGCTGGAGCATTTTGAAACCGAAATCATGATTGTTACGGCTGCTATGGCTGATGGTGCGCTGGAAGTAGTGAAAGATGAAAACGATGTGCCCCAGAGAGATTCGCAGCTTTCTGTGACTGATGTGGCTCGGATTTCAGGGAGCCTAGGGGCGACGCTGGGTAAACGTATTTTAGTCTTTAATAAAGAAGGTGAAATGGTCGTGGATTCGAAACAGTACATCCGCGAGCACAGTATCAAGCCGATTTTCAAAGTCGTGAAGGAGCCATCTTCTCGTCTGGACAGTATTGAGCTTCTCAAGGATATGGCTGTATGGATTGTTTCATTCTTTCCGAAACACAACACATTGCCGGTATTTCACGGTATCGAATCAAAAAATGCTTCTGATTATTATGATGCTTCGGATGCTTTGAAAAAAAACCTGAGTATGTCTGCCTGGCGTTCTTCTGATGATGAAAAGTATCTGGTTTTGACTGCTGCGATGCCTATTCTGGATCATTCCCGGATAAGGGGCGTTGTGATGATGGTTAACGATGATAATAATATTTATGAGGCAATAGGCGATGCGTGGTTTGATATCGTCAAAATATTCTTTGTTACTCTGGTTGTCACAATTTTGTTATCGATTTATCTGTCCGGCGTGATTGCCGGGCCTTTGCGGAAGCTCGCCATTGCGGCGGAAAACGTACGCAAAGGTAAGATGAAATATACAGAGATTCCTGATATGGGGGACAGGAATGATGAAATAGGAGAGCTTTCGCTGGTTTTACGGGATATGACTCATGCTTTGTGGGAGCGTATGGACACGATTGAAGCTTTTGCTGCTGATGTGTCTCATGAAATCAAAAACCCGCTGACTTCGCTAAAAAGCGCGGTAGAAACGGCTATGGTTGTTAAGAATAAAAAAGATCTTAACAGGCTTCTTGAGGTCATTAAAGAGGATATAGAACGTTTGGATCGTCTGATTACGGATATTTCTCACGCTTCACGGCTGGATGCGGAGTTATCACGTGAACTCTTTATAAAGGTGGATTTAAAGAAGCTTCTTCATAATTTGATTGATGCTTATAAGGCTCCGTTGGACAGGAAAGAAAGTGCTGTTATTTCCAGTGATGAAGCCGAGGTTGATGGTGTACGTATTACATTGAGTGTTCCTGAACGTACGAATGTGTACGTGTATGGTAGTGAGATGCGCTTGATTCAAGTGTTTCAGAATATTGTGACAAACGCGCTTACTTTTTCACCCAAGGGCGCCGTTGTACGTATTCTTGTTACGCTTAATGATAAGCGTGTCACAATAGCTATAGAAGATGAGGGGCCGGGTATTCCTGATAAACAGTTTAAGAATGTTTTTGAGCGTTTTTATTCCGAGCGCCCGAATCATGAAAAATACGGGCAACATTCCGGCTTGGGTTTATCGATATGCAAGCAGATTATTACTGCGCATAATGGTGTGATTTTTGCTGAAAATAGAAGGGATATGGACGGGAATATTTCCGGTGCGCGTTTTGTGGTGATATTAAACAGCACGTACACTTAAAAAGGTTGTCCTGGTTAAAAGCAGGATTATGTACGTTTATGGCACGAAAAAAGAGTGATAGTGAAAAAGGAGAAACCAAGATAATTGTCGTTACCGGTATGTCCGGTGCGGGAATATCTACTATGCTAAAAGCGTTGGAAGACTGGCACTATGAGGTGTTTGACAATTTCCCACTTTCGCTTATTCCAGAGCTGTGCGTACAGACCGGAAAGCTTAAGCAGCAAGAGGGGCTAGGTAGTAAAACAGGTCTGGCGATCGGGGTTGATACGCGTACACGGGAATTTAGCGCAGAGCGTGTTTTAAAGACAGTAAAAGACATTGGCGCGACGCTGGTTTTTATTACATGTGATGATTCGGTTTTATATAAGCGCTTTACCGAGACACGCAGACGTCATCCATTGGCTGCTGAACGTACAGTTTCCTATGGTATTGAGAAAGAACGAAAAATACTTGCCCCGCTTAAAGATAATGCGGATATTCTGATCGATAGTTCGGAAAAATCCATTCATGATTTACGTCATATGCTCGCGGGTTTTTTCTCTTTCAAAGCGGACGAAAATTTGACTATTTCTTTGGTTTCTTTCGGGTTTCGTAATGGTGTTCCGCGCGAGGCCGATATTGTCATGGATGTACGTTTCCTGAAAAATCCGCACTGGGATCCGGTTTTAAAGTTTCAAACCGGGCTGGAGAAAGATGTCGGGGAGTACATTCGCGGAGATAAAGACTTTGAGCCGTTTCTGGAGAATTTTAAAGCCATGTTAACGCCGCTTTTGCCGCGCTATCGGGAAGAGGGGAAGAGCTATCTGACCATTGCTGTTGGGTGTACGGGTGGTAAACACCGCTCTGTTTTTACGGTTGATGTACTGCGGAAATGGATGGAAGAACAAGGTATACGTGTTTTTGCCGAGCATCGTGACATGCCGAAATCATAAACCCTTCAAATGCTGATTGTGCTAGGAATTTTAGCCTATAATAGCCGTATTCTTTTCAAAAATCACACAAATGCACAAATGTACATCTGTGCATTACTGCACATTTTGCGCTTAGCTTATTTTGGCATGTTGGAACGATTTTGTCATAAAAGTGTGTGATATGTGAAATGGACGCTAAAGATGTTCGCAAGAGCTAACTTTTAGGTTAAGGGGAGAAGGGGCATAGTTATGAGTTAGAAGTTTTCTAAAAGGAGAAGATATCAATGGGAAAAGATAAAACCTTAAATTTC
>JAGLKL010000172.1 GCA_023141075.1 Alphaproteobacteria bacterium | reverse complement strand
GTTGAATATTTTGGTCAGAATAGTTGTAGTAAAGATCTTGAAACGCAATTGCGGCTTCATGAATTCATTAGAACGGGTCAAGATGTTATCCTGATAAACTGCCGAACCACAGATCATGCCATGATTGATTATACCCGAAGCGAAAAAGAGCGGGAACAAGATCTTGAAAAGATAAAACAAAGTACGTTGGAGAAAGAAGGCGTGCATGCTTATTACAACGATTTTTGCACAAAAAGGGCCGAGGATTACAGTCTGGAAAACGGGAAATTTTATCGCGAAATGTTGTTGGTAATGGTTAATGGACGTTGGGTTGCCAATCTTAATGATATTTTGCCGGCGATAAATCTGGGAGCTACGGATAATCTTGCGAAGATCGGAATGGAACGTGAGGGAGAGATTCTACATATTACGCTTCCCGGCGAGATAACGTCGCCGAAAGGAATGAAAAGTCTGCTTCGTTTGTTTGTCTATATGCCTAGTACAGGTATTGAAGTTGGTAAGCCGCAAGATATTGCGTTAAAAGAATCTTCTCGCAGAGAACGAATAGACCATAAGCTTGATGATTATAAACGTCTGGTTCCTCTTGAAGAGGATGTGCAGGGAAGCCAGCAGAAACGAAAAAACGGTGAAGTTGAAACGGTGGAAGAGTATGAAAAGGAAATCGCCAAAAAACAAAAAAGAATAGAAGAGTCTAAGAGCCATTTTTTCCGTCCTGTTGCTGCAATGGAAAAAATAGGGGTTTGGGATGGCGGCAAGGCGCAATATGATTTTTCTCTGGCAACGATTGCCTCACAAACGGGGGTGGACGTAGAAAAAATGGGCTATGTTGTAGTTTTGCAAAGAGGGCAGGGTGGGGCAACACCTATTATTGCTGCCGGGGAAATAGTTCCTCCTGAAGAGCAAATGCAAAAAGAGTTGCCGAAAACTGAAATGCCGGTTGAGGAAAGACAAGAGTAAAACTTTCTCACTACGCTAACTCAACAAGTATCGGGACGTGGTCGCTAGGTTTTTCCATGTCGCGTGCATGAGTAAGAATGTCATGATTCTTTAGTGTATTCTTCAAAGGCGGCGTCACCCAGATATGATCAAGCCTGCGGCCGCGGTTAGATTTTTTCCAGTCGCGGTTGCGGTATGACCACCACGTATAGCATTTTTCTTCGTGGGGTACGAAATGGCGTGAGACATCTACCCAGTTCAAGGAATCTTGCATAGCATTATGTTTTTCAACCTCTATAGGGGTGTGACAGACAACCTTTAAGAGCTGTTTGTGTGACCAGACGTCATTTTCCAAAGGTGCTGTGTTGAAATCTCCAACAGCGATCATAGGCATATCGGGCTTATAATTTGCGGAGAAGAAATCACGTAAATCGTCAATAAAATCAAGCTTATGGCCGAATTTTTTATTTATGTTACGATCCGGCTCGTCACCGCCTGCGGGTATATAGATGTTGTGAAGTTGGAAATGTGGGAAAGTTACAGCAATGTGGCGGCAGTCATCCCGGCCTACGCGCCGGAAAATCTCGGGGTTTTCAAAAGGCAGGCGCGATATGATGGCAACGCCGTTATAGCCCTTCATGCCTGCAAAGTGCATATGCTCAAAACCGGCATCAATAAAGGCTTGCGTAGGGAAATATTTGTCCGGCGTCTTGGTTTCCTGCAGGCAGATAATATCAGCCCCCGTCTCGCCGATTAAATCGATAACAAGAGCTTGCCGTAAGCGTACAGAGTTTATATTCCAGGTAACAAGTTTCATAATGCGCTAAAAACTTTCCGCAACCGCCGGAATAAGGGCGGCTGTTTTTGATTGTGTAGCAGACTTAAAACGGCAGACCGCTGTTCCCGCCCATATTTTCGGCAAGTCCTTCGGGTAGGCCGACACTTTTCAGTGCGGTCTCGGTTTCTTCTTTAATCCGTTCATCTTTCGCAGCATTGGCTGTGTTAATTGCCGCAACAATTAAATCTTCCAATGTTTCTTTGTCGGAAGTCATCAAACTTTCATCAATATCGACACGGGTGGCATCGCCTCCGCACGTCATTTTGATTTTAACCAGACCGCCTCCTGATTCTGATTCGACCTCAATGTCTTTGAGTTTTTCATGAATTTCTTGAAGTTTTTCTTGGACTTCCTGAGCCTGCTTCATCATTTTTTGCATGTTGAACATGTTATATGTGTCCTTAATTTTATAGTTTGTATTCTCTGTTTTTATTTTGGTGCATCGTCATCCGAGGAAGCATTATGCATGACATCGTTCAGTTTTGCATCAGGGAAAAGCTCCAAAATATTTTTCACCAATGGCATATTAGCCAGTTCTCTCATTTCCTGCATGTGTGCAGCTTCGTTTATGCTTGCCAAAGTGTCTGTGCCTGCGGCATTGGAGAGTATAACTACCCAGGGTTGCCTGGTAATTTCACAGAGTTTTTTGCGCAAATTCTGTGAAAGATCCGGCGAAGCCGAATCATTCAGGCGCAATTCAATCCTGCCTTTGGGTGATTCGCCATAATTATGATGTTTGAGTTTTACCAAGTGCGCCATGTGATAGAGTTGTCCGGCCAAAAGCACTTCATCGTGTTTTTCAAGAAGCGCTATCACGTTCTGTAATGTCTCAAGATTCGGAGTTGTCTCGGGCGTTGGAACGACAGAAAGCCGGGGCATTGCGCACGCGGTTTCTTGCCCATACGTTCCTGTGGTACTTTCTCCTGTGGCAGATGTGGGCGTGAAATCCTGATGGTAGATGTTTTCTGTAGCTTGGGCTGTTGTTTTGGAAGAAGAACCGATGGGGGCGGAGGTGCTGTCTTTTGCCTTGGCTCCGGCCTTTGAATCCATATCTTTGAGTTTTTTTACCAAGTCTGACGGATCTGGTAGGTTGGCGGCGTAAGCCAGACGGATAATTATCATCTCGGCGGCGTTTTTCTCATTAGGTGCGCTAGCGACTTCGCCAAGTCCTTTAAGTAGGATTTGCCATGCTTTACTCAAAGAAGGCATAGATATCTTCTTCGCCATTTCTCTTGCGCGGCCTAGCTGGTTACCAGATAGAGTCTGGTTAACATC
>JAGLKL010000171.1 GCA_023141075.1 Alphaproteobacteria bacterium | reverse complement strand
GTAGCTGTAGCCGGTACGCATGGTAAAACCACCACCACCGCGATGGTTGGACAAATGCTCGATCAGGCCGGGTTTGATCCTACCGTGGTCAATGGCGGGATTGTAAATGCTTACGGCACAAATATGCGCTTGGGTCAATCGCAATGGATGGTGGTTGAGGCAGATGAAAGCGATGGCAGCTTCACTGCTTTGCCTGCGACAGTCGGCGTTATAACAAATATTGATCCCGAACATATGGATCATTACGGCTCTTTCGAAGAGGTCAAAAAAGTCTACCGTCAGTTTATTTCAGGATTGCCCTTTCACGGCTATGCGTTGCTTTGCATTGATCACCCGGAAGTGCAGACTTTGGCCGCGCAAATACTGGATCGCAAAATCATCACATACGGTTTTAACCCGCAAGCCGATATCCGCGCTGAGAATGTCCGTTCTGATGCAAATGGCAGCACCTTTGATGTGATCTTCGCCGATTGGCTCAATGAAGACGGGCAGGAGTTGACAGTTAAAGACATGCATCTATCTATGCTTGGTCGCCATAATGTACAAAACTCGCTTGTAGCTCTTGGCATAGCCAAAGAGATGGGAGTCAGCCTGAATATCATGAAACAGGCGCTCGATAATTTCGAAGGCGTGAAACGCCGTTTTACAAAGACCGGGGACGTTGACGGTATCATAATTATTGATGATTACGCGCACCATCCGGTAGAAATAAGTGTTGTGCTGGAAACCGCACGCAGCGCAGTAGAAAAAACAGGTGGGCAGGTCATCGCTGTCATGCAGCCCCACCGCTATACACGCTTGAATGATTTGTATGAGCAATTTTGCCGCTGCTTCAACGATGCGGATCATGTGATTATCGCTGATGTCTACGAAGCTAGCGAAGAGCCGATTGAAGGGGTTAACAAAGAATATCTAGTACAAGGTCTTAAAACTCACGGTCACCGCTCTGCGCAGACTTTACCGGAAAGAGGTGATCTTGCCCGTATAGTTAACGACATTGCTCGATCAGGTGATTACGTGATTTTTATGGGCGCAGGCAGTTCTACCCACTGGGCATACGCTTTGCCTGAAGAGTTGAAAGCCGAACGTGCAAAAGCCAAAGGCGCTGCAGCATAAAACTATACTATATTTATGTATCTATTAGACATCTTAAAAAGGCGTGAGTTCATCGTTTCTTTCTGCCTCTCTTCTTGCCTCTGCTGCCACCTCGCTTTTAAGGCAAGTTATAAATGTGTCGTAAGCATATGAATAAAGGTAACTTGTATAAGCATGGGCTATAAACGGCGTACCTTCATATTCTTTGATTTCTTCTCTACTTTGTACGGAATTTTTATCTCTTATCTCTTTTGATTCTCCTAAAAGAGCCCCTGTTGTTTTATTGGCCCTACATAAAGAATCTAGAGACTCTTTAATGTTCGAGATTATATTTTCAAAATGCGGGTTAAGTCTTATGTTCGTTTCCGATGAAAGATCACGCACCTTTTTGTATTCTTTATAGAGGTGATCAAAGGTACGTTTGAGTGCTCTTTCAGTGACAACGGAATATGCAGCTTCTTTTAACATAAGGTGTTTATAGGTTGAGGATAGACTTTGTGTCAAGAATTTCAGTATTTCCCGAACGAGAACAAGAATAACCGCCACTAAATTCTAAGAACTCGTTCATACATATCCGGCAAATCGTTTTCCAGCAAGATCACGTCACTGGTACGCTTGTTTTTGAGGAGCCACTTTTCTGCCGCGGCAAAAGTCTCGAATTGTTGGAGAGCTTTACCGCTATCCATACACTTAAAGCCTTCCATAAAAGTAGGAATGCGTGAAGGAGAAACCACAATGACAATGTCGCAGACTTCCGCAGCCAACATGCCAAGTGTGCGGTGAACTTCGTCATGCTTGTTACCCAGTTCGACAATGCCGGGCGTGACTAAAATTGCGCGACCATCTCGATCATCTGCCAGTATCCGCAGTACATGCAGTGCGCTTCTAAAACCCGGCGGGTTGGCATTAAACGCATCATCAATAATGATAGAGCCATCAATTTGCTGTTTGACTTCAAGACGGTGCGTGATTTGCGGCGTGGAAGCCAGTGCGGTTTTAATGTCCTTGGCATCTAGCCCCAAAGTCATGGCACACGCAAAAGCCAGCGCAAGATTGTGTCCGTGATGTATGCCGTAAAGCGGCGCTCTCAGTGTATATTTTTCTTCTTCTTTCCATTCAAGGCGCACACAAATGCCTTTAGGTGTTTGCTCAACCGAAAGAATACTAAGATCATCCGGCGTGAGATAACTGTATTCCTGTGCGCTTTTGGGATCTTGTATATGTATAGGTTCCCCGCAAGCGATAAAGCTGTCCATGTTTTTATGGCGCATGCTTTGCGAGTGTTTAAACTTCAAGGTTCTTTCGTGCACGATCACCGTCCCGTGATTGGCCAGCACGGCCTCTGCCAGTTCAAATTTTGCGCGTACTACTGCATCCAGCGTTTTAAAGCGCTCGTAATGCGCATGGCCGATTGAACTGATAATCCCGTAATCAGGTGGAGTGAGTTGGCACAATGAAGTAATTGAGCCGGGTCCGTACGCACCCATCTCAACAATAAAAAATTTGTGATTAGGTTCTAATTGCTCACGGATAATTCGCGTAATGCCCATCAGAGTATTAACACTGCCCGGTGTAATCAGGGTACGTGCGTTCTTTTTTAGAATGTGCCCTAAAATATGTTTGACCGATGTTTTGCCATATGATCCGGTAATCGCAATAACTGTAGGGCTAAGTTCGTTTAGTTTGGTACGCGCTTCGTCATAAAATTTTCGTTGAACCAAAGTCTCATAAGGATCAAGGGTTAGATTTCCTAATATCAGAATAAAAGGCAAGAGTTGCACCGGAATAACCCAGAAAGCAGGCTGCGCCAAATAAAACCCGCCCAGCCCTAGAAGCGTCGTATAAATCATTGCAGTGATAAGAATGCGCCGTGCGCGTGTCGTTAAGACAAAGGCTTTTTTTGCGGCCTTGCGCGGGTCGGATTCATTGTAAAAAGCAAGGGCAAAGACCAAGAACAAGGCAATATTGACACC